>JAABTB010000126.1 GCA_011390085.1 Desulfobacula sp. | reverse complement strand
CAAGAATTTTAATTTCAGCATGAATTGCAGGTCTCGGTGGTGTTGTCCTCGGTTTATCTTGAGCAAAATGCTTTGCCCCTGTCTATTATAACCTTTGGCAGGAAGATACAATATTTTTATGATCTTCCTTTCGTCCTTCATAAAGCATCCTTCATAGGCCTTCCAATACCGGATTTATTTAAATTGACAAGAGCGATGGGAAAAATTCAAGGTGTGAAAAAGAGAATCCTAAACCGGTGACGGTGTTTTTTTAAGTTGTCAGAAGAAAAATCAACCTTATAATAGGGTCAGCTTTATTCTGAATATAATTTATAATCTTACCGACGAGGTGATTCATGACCGATGATAACAATCCCATCACACCGGAAATAGTAGAAGAAGAAACTGAAAGCAAAGAAGGTCAACTGGTTCAACAGGTTACAAAACCAGAGGTGTTGTATCTTATCCCCATCACGGGCAGACCCCATCTGCCGGCCCAGATTCAACCCTTGATGGTCAACAAGACAAGATGGGAAGAAACCCTGACAAAGGCGTCCAAGGACGGTAAAAATCTTCTGGGCCTGGCCTACCTCAGAGAGGTCAAGGGGCAATATGTTTACAAGGATGATTTTCCCAAGGTGGGATGTATTGTCCGGATGATGAACATCGTCGATATCCAGGGCAATATCCAGTTTATTGCCCAGGGGCTTGAGCGGTTCCGCATCATCCGGTTTCTGTCGGACAAGCCTCCCTTTGTGGTCCAGGTGGAATATTTTGAAAAACTGAAGGAAAATGAAGATGAGCTTAAGGCCTATGCCATTGCCATCATTAATGCCATCAAACAATTGCTTTCGCTGAACCCGCTCTATTCCGAAGAAGTCCGGCAGTATCTGGGTATGTTCAGCCCGGATCAGCCTTCTCCCCTGACGGATTTTGCCGCCGGCATCACTACGGCGTCGGGGGATGATCTCCAGGAGGTCCTGGAACTGCCGTCCGTCATTGAAAGAATGAAAAAAGTCATGCTGCTCCTGACAAAGGAAATCGAGATTGCCAAGCTTCAGACCAAGATCCAGCAGGATATCAATATCCAGGTGGATGACAATAAACGCAAATTTTTCCTGAAAGAACAGCTCAAGGCCATCCAGAAGGAACTGGGTCTGCAAAAGGATGACAAGACCTCGGATGTGGATAAATTCAAGGAGCGGTTTGCGGCTTTAAAACCCCCGGAGCATGTGGTCAAGCGGTTTGAAGAAGAAATCGAAAAGCTGTCCGTTCTGGAAACAGGATCATCTGAATACGGGGTCACCCGGAATTATCTGGATTGGATCACCTCTTTTCCCTGGGGGGTCCATTCCGAGGACAATATTGATATCAAGCGGGCCGAGGAAGTCCTGGACCGGGATCATGCAGGTTTGTCCGACGTCAAGGAAAGGATTATCGAATTTTTTGCCGCCGGTATATATAAAAAGGATATTTCCGGTTCCATCATCCTTTTTGTGGGCCCTCCGGGCGTGGGAAAAACTTCTATCGGAAAATCCATTGCCGAGGCCCTGGGACGGAAATTCTACCGGTTCAGCCTGGGCGGCATGCGGGATGAAGCCGAAATCAAGGGCCACCGGAGAACCTATGTGGGAGCTTTGCCGGGCAAAATGGTCCAGGCTTTGAAAGATTCCAAGGTGGCCAACCCCGTCATCATGCTGGATGAGGTGGACAAGATCGGCATGTCCTACCAGGGGGACCCGGCCTCGGCTCTGCTGGAAGTCCTTGACCCGGAACAGAATGCCGAATTTTTGGACCATTACCTGGATCTTCGCATCGACCTTTCCAAGGTCTTGTTCATCTGTACGGCCAACCAGCTTGATACCATTCCGCCGCCGCTCCTGGACCGGATGGACCGGATCAACCTGTCCGGCTATATTACCGAGGAAAAAATGGAAATCGCCAGGAAGCATCTCTGGCCTAAACTCCTGAAGCGCAATAACCTGACCTCCAGGGTCATCACCATCACTGACCCCACCATCCGCTACCTCATTGAAGGTTATGCCAGGGAAGCCGGGGTCAGGACCCTTGAAAAGCTGTTGAACAAGATCATCCGGAAAAGTATTGTGACCATATTGAAGGAAGGCAAAAAAAAGGTCATGGTCAATATCAAATCCCTGGAAAAATACCTGGGGCCCCCGATTTTCAAACATGAACGTCAGATGTCCGGTGTGGGCGTGGTCACAGGCCTTGCCTGGACCCAGCTCGGCGGGGCAACCCTTCCCATTGAGGCGGTGCGGGTGCATGACAAATCCGCCGGTGTCAAACTCACCGGAAAGCTCGGGGATGTCATGCAGGAGTCTGCCGGCATTGCCTACAGCTTTGTCCGGGCAAATCTGGGGGAATTTAAAATCAATAAAAATTATTTTGACAAGGCCTTTATCCACATTCATGTGCCCGAGGGAGCCACCCCCAAGGATGGCCCCAGCGCCGGGGTGACTATGGCAACGGCCATTGTTTCCCTTGCCACGAAAAAGACTATCACCCGTCCCCTGGCCATGACCGGAGAGATTACCCTGACCGGGGAGGTGCTGCCCGTGGGCGGGATCAAAGAGAAAATCATTGCGGCCCGCAGGTCCGGCATTAATGAGATTATCCTGCCCGAGGGGTGCAAACCTGAATTTAAAATGCTCCCGGAACATATCAAGGAAGGGATCACCTTCCATTTTGCGGAAAAATACAAAGATGTGTTCAAGGTGGTTTTTAATGGACGGAATGGATCCTAGGCGGTTTTCTTTTTACAGCCTATAAAACCGGGTGCCCATGATCCTGGCTCAGATTAATTTTCTGATTCTGAGCCAGGCCTCTTCCGGGATCTGGGCGCCCATGACTTGGCAGACTTCATAGCCGCAGGCCGATGCAATCCGGCCGCTTTTTTCAATGGAAAACCCATGGGCGATGCCAAAGAGGAAGCCTGCGGCCCAGAGGTCTCCTGCCCCTGTGGTATCAACGGGAGGCAGGCCTTTCTGGACCGGAATTTTGATGATGTGGTTCTGATATGAGACGTAGCTGCCCCTGGCCCCCACCTTCAGGACGGCATAGGTCACATGCCGGGACAGGGCCTCAACGGCTTTTTCTTCATCCTCAAATCCGGTATAGGCCCTTGCCTCATCTTCGTTGGCGATGAGGATATCGACATAGTCCCGGACCAGGTCAAAAAGAATATCCCGTGATGCGTTCACCACTTCAAAACTGGCAAGATCCAGGGCAATCAGGGAACCGGACTCCTTTGCCGCCTTCAGGGCCGCCTGCATCAATGTCCGGTTAAAGAGGAGATATCCTTCGATCATGGAAATGGCCGTTTCTTTAAACAGGCCGTCCGTGATGGATTCAGGATCAAGCTCTGTGGAAGCGCCAAGAAAGGTAAACATGGATCGCTGGGCATCGGGTGTGATCACGGACAGAACTTTCCCGGTGGGAGAATCTGAAACGGAAATCAGGGGTTCAACCCTGCCTTTGATGAGTTGTTTCTCAAAGGCCTTACCAAAGGCATCGTTTCCCCTCCGGCCGATGAATCTGGCCTCACCGCCAAGATTTGCAACCCCCACAATGGTATTGCAGGCGGCACCGCCCGGAACCACAAGGGTTTTTTGAGGGGATGCGGCCAGGATATGGGTGATGTCCTCATCGTTTACAAGGGTCATGCCTCCTTTTTCCTTCTGAAGGGTCTTTAAAAATTCGTCGGATTCGTTGATTAAAATATCCACCAGGGCTGAACCGATCCCGGTAATTCTGGTGCGTTTTGTTGGGGGCATGGTGTCTCCAGGAAGAGGTAAATGGTTATGGTAAACCTTATCAAAAGATAAAATTCCGGAAAAATTGTCAAGCAAATTATGATGTTGAGAATAAAAATGCGATTCAGTCTGGGCACAAGATTGACAAAAACAAAATAAAAAATTATGAATAGCCATCTTTAATAAAAATATACTGTTTATGAATAGTATTATTCCAATATAAAAGGAGCGTTATAATGTCAGAAAAACAATCTTTCATGTTTACATCCGAATCCGTAACCGAGGGCCATCCCGATAAGGTTGCCGATGCCATTTCCGACAGTATCCTTGACGCCATCATGGCCGAGGATAAAAAATGCAGGGTTGCCTGCGAAACGCTGGTCACCACAGGCCTTGCCATGGTGGCAGGGGAGATTACAACGGATTGCTACGTGGATATCCCCAGTGTGGTGAGGAATACCATCAAAGATATCGGATACAATTCATCAAGCATGGGATTTGACTGGCAGACCTGTTCCGTCATTACCAGTATTGATCAGCAGTCCGCCGACATTGCCGTCGGTGTGGATGAGGGGTCCGGCCTGTATAAAGAGCAGGGCGCCGGAGACCAGGGCCTGATGTTCGGATTTGCCTCCAATGAAACACCGGAGCTCATGCCCATGCCCATTGTTTATGCCCACAACCTCACCAAACGGCTGGCCCAGGTCAGAAAAAACGGGGCTTTGGATTTCATCAGACCGGACGGAAAATCCCAGGTCACCATTGAATATATAAACGGAAAACCCACAAGAGTGGACACGGTTGTGGTTTCAACCCAGCATTCTCCGGACATATCCTATGATGATTTAAAGGTAGCCATCATCAAGGAAGTCATCAAAAAAGTCATTCCCGAAGACATGATGGACGGGGATACCAAATTTTTCATCAACCCCACGGGCCGTTTTGTCATTGGCGGTCCCATGGGAGACTGCGGGGTTACGGGCCGGAAGATCATTGTGGATACCTATGGCGGCCAGGGAAGCCACGGCGGCGGATGTTTTTCCGGCAAGGATCCGTCAAAGGTGGACAGAAGCGCTTCCTATATGGGGCGGTATGTGGCGAAAAACCTTGTGGCTTCCGGCATAGCAGACAAATGCGAGGTCCAGGTGGCCTATGCCATCGGTGTTGCCCAGCCGGTTTCCCTTCTGGTGGATTTCATGGGAACCGGGAAAATACCGGAGTCAAGGGCAGTTGAAATTGTCCGGGAGATCTTTGACCTGCGACCTGCAGCCATTATTCAAACCCTCAACCTCCTGCGCCCGATTTATCGGAAAACATCTGCTTACGGTCATTTCGGAAGAAAAGACCCGGATTTTTACTGGGAAAGAACCGATCGGGCAGATGAAATAAGGGACCTTGCCGGATTATAGGCTTTTTCCCGAAACTATACCCCTAAAAGCCGACCGGACGTAAAGTTATTTACGTCCGGTCGGCTTTTTATATTGACATGCTTGTCGGCTACCTGTATTTTGTTTAAACAACACATCAACATATTTTGATATGTTTAACAATTATCCCATAAGGAGTTTTCTCAATGACAAAATTAGATAAAGACCGTCCTTTTCTTAATCTTGACCTTGATCTGAAATACAAGATCAAGGATATTTCCCTGGCTGAAGAAGGGCACAAAGACATGCAGCTTTCTGAAAAAGAAATGCCGGGACTCATGGCCATCCGGGAAAAATACGGGCCTGAAAAACCGCTGAAGGGTCTGAAAATAACCGGCAGCCTGCACATGACCATCCAGACCGCTATGCTGATCGATACCTTGTACGAACTGGGGGCTGATATCCGGTGGGCTTCCTGCAATATTTTTTCCACCCAGGACCATGCAGCGGCAGCCATTGCCGACAAAGGAAGCGCAGCCGTGTTTGCCTGGAAGGGAGAAACCCTGGATGAGTTCTGGTGGTGTACGGAACAGGCCCTGATCTGGCCCGATGGGTCCGGACCGGATCTGATTGTGGATGACGGCGGGGATGCCACCCTTTATGTCCACCAGGGGGTCAAAGTGGAAAAAGACCCTTCTCTGCTGGAAAAACCAACCCACAGCATGGATGAAAAATGCCTCATGGATCGGATCCGGATGGATTATGAACAAGCTCCTCAGAAATGGACCCGCATCGCCAAAAAAATCCGCGGTGTATCAGAGGAGACCACAACCGGAGTTCACAGGCTGTATCAACTGGCTGAAAAAAAGGAACTGCTTTTCCCAGCCATCAATGTCAATGATTCCGTGACCAAATCCAAATTTGACAATCTTTACGGCTGCCGGGAATCCCTTGCCGACGGCATCAAAAGAGCCACCGACATCATGCTGGCCGGGAAAACCGTCGTGATTGCCGGGTATGGGGATGTGGGAAAGGGATGCGCCGCCTCCATGAGGGGCTATGGCGCCATTGTCTGGGTGACGGAAATCGATCCCATCTGCGCCCTCCAGGCCGCCATGGAAGGATTCCGGGTGGTCACTATGGAAGAGGCCGCCCCCCATGGAGATGTCTTTGTGACCGCCACCGGCAGTTACCGGGTTATCCGGGGCGAGCATATCGAACAGATGAAGAACGAATCCATTATCTGCAATATCGGTCATTTTGATAATGAAATCGAAATGAGCTATCTGAATCAGCATCCCAAAGCCGTTAAAATTAATATCAGACCCCAGGTGGACAAATGGGTATTGCCTTCGGGAAAGGCCGTCATTGTACTGGCCGAGGGCAGGCTGGTGAATCTGGGCTGCGCCACAGGCCACCCGAGCTTTGTCATGAGCAACAGCTTCTCAAACCAGACCCTGGCCCAGATCAAACTGGCAAAGGAAAACCTTGAGATCAAGGTCTATACCCTGCCCAAGGAATTGGACGAAGAAGTGGCCAGGCTCCATCTGAAAAATCTTTCCGTTTCCTTAACCCGACTGACCCAGGAACAGGCGGATTATCTCGGGAT
>JAABTB010000125.1 GCA_011390085.1 Desulfobacula sp. | reverse complement strand
CCGGACTCTCGATACCGATGAGGTTGATCAGGCCTTTGACATCCTCCCGGCTTTCAATGACAAAATCCTTGAACCCGCCTATTTCGGGCGGGGTCTGTTTGGCCCGGAGCCCGGAAAAACTTCGGATAAAATCCGTGGTTTTCAGCTCGGGCAGGAGGACATGGCCTTCCCTTCGCAACTGGGCCATGATGTCGGCGGTGCAGGCATAGTCTTCGGGATCTTCTTGGTATTCATTGCTGTGCTCTTCCGATCTCTTGAGCCGTTTGTCCAGGATCAGGTATTCCCCCCGGCAGGGATAAATCCGGTAGTCGTCGATGCCCAGCATCCGGGCGACATGATCCGAATAAAGCCCGGCGGAATTGATCAAAATCTTGGCGCTGAAGGTTTTGTTTCCGGCCCGGATGTCAAACCGGTCCCCGGTTTTTTGGATGGAGGTCACTTCATGGCCGAGAAAAAACCGGCACCCGTTGGACTGGGCGTTTTCAGCCAGGGCAATGGTGAGGGAATAGGGGCAGATGATGCCCGTGGACGGGGAATAAAGGGCTTTGATGCCGCCCACCCGGGGCTGGATTTTTTCCATGGCTTCGGGATCCAGGATTTCAAGGCCGCGAACCCCGTTGGCCTCTCCCTGGTCCTTGAGGGTATACAGGCTTTTCACCTCTTCCTCATCCTGGGCCACGGTGAGTTTGCCGATATAATCGATCTTGACCTTCAGGTCTTGACACAGCCCGGCCATGAGGGCATTGCCCTCCACATTGAGCCGAGCCCTCAGGGTGCCGGGTTTGTAATGGATGCCCGAATGGATGACCCCGCTGTTTCTGGAGCTGGTGCCCATGGCCACATCCGGCTCCTTTTCAAGGACGGCCACGCTGACGGCATATTTTGACAATTCCCTGGCAATGGCGTTTCCCACCACGCCGGCGCCGATGACGACCACATCATAGTGATTTTCCATGGGATATTCCTTTAGTCGTCAATGCCTGCCAGACGCCGGGCGGCCCGTTTCTTGCCTTCCAGGTTGCTTTCCCTCAGAATGGTCACTCGGTGGGCTTCCGGGGAGCCGCCGCCGTGGATGTCGGAAATGGTGTCTGCCGATTCCATGGCCATTTTTTCCACGAGCCTGAACATCTTGATCCGGTTTTCCACGGGCACGCCGTCGGCCCCTTTCAGGTAGCGTTTCAGCATGGGGCCGATTTCGGGATGGTCAAAATCCTTGTCCGAGGGCATGTCGGCCACAAAGCCGCCGCAGATGTCGATCATGAGGCGGATACATTCGCTGAGTTCCTTGCCCTCATGGATTTTGGAGGCATTGGACAGGATGGTGTCGATGAAATAGGCTCCGGAAGGCATTTCCCGTCCTTCATAGGAAGAGGCCAGGCAGCATCCGTAAAGGGTTTCGGCCCGGTAGATCATGTCGATGATCTTTTGCTTGTGGTGGCTGATCTTGGAGGTTCCGTTATAGTCCATGAGGGACAGGGCGGCCCCGATCATGCAGTCGATCTTACCCGATTTGCATCCGCCGTGGCTCTGGCGGTGGAAGGAGGAAAATTTGATGACCATTTCCACGGCAAATTCCGTTTCTCCGCACATGAAAATCCTATGCTTGGGAACAAAGACCCGGTCAAAAATCAGGGTGGGGCAGTTCTTGGAATACCGGACGTTCCCGCAGTCCACGCCTTCTATTTCCCGGCTGTCCAGGCTGGAGCGGCCCACCACATGGATGAGGCCCTCGGTGTCGGAGGGGATGGCAAAGGCCACGGCATAGTCCTCATCCCCTTTTTTAAAGGCCCGGGTGGGCAGGACAATGATTTCATGGGCCGACAGAGATCCGGTCTGGTGCACCTTGGCCCCGCTGACCACGATGCCGTCGGGCCGTCTTTCCACAATTTTCAGATACATCTGGTCATCGGCCTGGTCCGTGGGCCCCTTGGACCGGTCGCCCTTAACGTCGGTGACCCCGGCGTTGCCGGTCAGGTCATTTTTTTGCATGTGTTTCAGGAATTCCATGAAATTCTGATAATAGGGGGTGCCGTATTTTTGGTCAATGTCCCAGGTGACGATGGACAGGGCCGAAAGGCAGTCCAGGCCCGTGCATCTCTGGTGGCAGGTGCCCACATGGTTGGCCACGGCCCGGTTCAGCTTGACCCGGTGGACCAGATCCGTGATGGAGGAGGGGGGCAGGGTGAACCGGTTCACCGGCTCATGGATCAGGGGGCTTTCGGTTACGGCGAGGGCTTTGTATTCTTCCATGCCGGCCACTTCATAGGTGGCGCCGGTGGCTTCGATGCCGGCCCTGAGCCTTGGGTTGTCCACTACATTATGGATCCTTTCCCCAAACATATATACCACGGGGTTTAATTTTCTTAAAGATTCAATATATTCGTCTTTTGTCATCAGTCCCATAATGTCTTTCCTTTTTCATATTTTAAAATAAGTCAATTGATTAATCGTTAAAACCCTTTATTCAGAACCTTTTCCATAGATAAAACCAGTTGCCCGAATTCGCGCAAATGTTATTACTAAGAATAAATTTCAGGTCTTGTCAAGTCATTTTCCGGCCCATCCACATGATCATGGATCAAATCCTATGGGGTTCCGGAACATTTTTGTTGACAGCGGCTCTGATTTTTTTTTAGTGTCTTGCTTTTAAATTTACATCGGATATTGAGACCGGACAGGAAATAAAATATGAGATTGCACGAATACGAGGGCATGGATATTTTTGAGAAATTCGGCATCCCCGTTCCCGAACGCGGGGTGGCGGGGACAGTGGATGAAACGTTAAACATTGCGGAAAAGACCGGTTATCCGGCGATTCTGAAATCCCAGGTCCTGGTGGGCGGCCGGGGCCTTGCCGGCGGCATCCGGCCGGTGCAAACCCCGGAGGAATGCAGAACAACGGCAGAAGCTCTTTTAGAGACCGAGATCAAGGGGCTCCCGGTCCGGGAGATCATGGTCTGTAAAAAAGCGGTCATCGAAAGGGAACTGTACCTGGGCATCACCATTGATGGGTATTCGGGCAGACCCGTGGTGGTGGTCAGCACCGAGGGCGGGGTGCATATTGAAGAAACGGCCCGGACCTCACCGGATAAAATCGCTTCCTTTAAAATCGATCCGAAATTCGGGTTTTATCCCTATCAGGCCGTGGCCCTCCTGCGCAGGGCAGGCCTTGACGGCAAGCCCCTCAACGCCTGCGCCGATATCCTGGTCCGGCTGTACAAGGTATTTCGACAATATGAGGCCATGATTGCGGAGATCAACCCCCTGGCCGTCCTGGCCGACGGCGGTCTCATGGCCGTGGATGCCGTCCTTGAAATCGATGACTCCGCCATGTTCCGGGTTAAGAAAATGCTTTCCCTGTCCCCCGAGGGCAGGATCGGGAACCGGCTTGAAAGAAAGGGCAAAGAGATCGGGGTCACCTATGTGGACCTGGACGGGGATATCGGCCTTATTTCTTCCGGGGCAGGCCTTGGCATGGCCTCCATGGACATCATCGGCCACGGCATGGAGCCTGCCAATTTCCTTGAAACCGGCGGGGGCATCACGGCGGATCTCTTGTACAAATGTATGGACCTCATTTTGATGAAGCCCCTGCGGGCTGTCTTCATCAATATTTACGGCGGCATCAATCCCATCCATGAAGGTGCCAAGGGCATTGTCCGGTATATCAAGGACCACGGCGTCACCCTCCCCATTGTGGCCAAGGCCCTGGGCAACCACCAGGAAGAGACCTGGGAGATTTTAAAGTCCGGGGGTATCCATGTGGTGACTGAGGCTGCAACGGAAAAGGCAGTTGAACGGCTGGCCGCATTATTAAACACGTCCTCTCCCATGAGCAGATCATAGGGATAGAAATAAGGATAGATCCAATATGAGCATTCTTTTACATGATGATACCCGGGTGATAGTCCAGGGCATCACCGGGAAAATCGGCAGCGTCCAGACCAAATGGATGCTTCAATATGGAACAAAGATCGTCGGCGGCGTCACCCCCGGCAAGGGCGGGCAGGTTGTGGAAGGTCTGCCCGTGTTCAATTATGTGGAGGATGCCGTCAAAGAGACAGGGGCCAATGCCTCGGTCTTCTTTGTCCCGGCCGCCTTTGTCCTGGACGCCTTTTTTGAAACCATTGATGCGGGCATCGATTTTATTGTCATTGTCCCCGAGCACATCCCCGTCCATGACGTCATGAAAATGCGGGACTATGCCGATGAAAAAGGGATAACGGCCCTGGGCCCCACCACGCCGGGCATCCTGGTTCCCGGCAAGGGCAAAATGGGCATCATGCCTGCGTCTTTGTTTGCACCGGGACGGGTGGGCATTATTTCCCGGTCCGGAACCCTGTCCTATGAATTTGCCGGGATCCTTTCGGAAAAACAGATCGGCCAGAGCACGGTGGTGGGCATGGGCGCCGATCCCGTGGTCCTGTGCAACCTGCCGAAGATCCTGGCCATGTTTGAAAACGACCCGGACACGGACGCCGTGATCATCGTGGGAGAAGTCGGTGGGGAACAGGAAGAAAAGGCTGCCGAATTCATCGCCGGTCATATGAAAAAACCCGTGGCCGCCTATATTGCGGGCCGGTTTTCGCCCCAGGGCAAAAAAATGGGCCATGCCGGGGCCATTGTGCGGGGGTCTGCAGGGACCTATGAAGGAAAAACCGGGGCCTTGCGGGAAGCCGGGGTCACGGTGCTGGAATCCCCCATCCACGTTCATGCCTGGGCGGAAAAATATCGATTAAGATAGACTATGGCTGATCCGGCCGGGTCCTGACCTATCCTTTATAGGCCTTTGTTTCCATCCGCACCAGGGTATAGGCCCGGGTGCCGAGACCGAGACCCTCGGCATACGCAAGCTGGTGTTCCCAGTCCACGGACGGGTAAAGGCCCTTGAATTTGTCCTCGCCCGGATTCAGGTTCAGCTTCAAGGCGGTGTTGGGCAGTCCCATCTGCCCGTTGACCAGATCGGCCGAGGCCTGGTCCAGGGCCACCGGGTCCGTGGAGGCCAGGACGCCGATATTGTTCACAATGGGCGAGGCGCTGTAGGGCAGGCAATCGCAGTTGGAGGACACATCCGTGATAAAATTGATGAAAAAGGCCTTGTCCTTTTTGTTTTGCAGGACCCCCAGGGTATATTCCATCATTTTTTCAAGAAAGATCGGCACGGTCTGGTTCCAGTTGATGGTGACGGAGCCGGTGGGGCACCGGATAATGCATTCCGCGCACCCGATGCAGGTCTCGGCCCGGATATAGGCTTTTTTCTCTTCCAGGTAAATGGCGTCGACGGGGCAGTGCCTTGCACATTCCCCGCATCCGATGCAGGTTTTGCGCTTGATCTTGGGGCTCACATTGGAATGCTGGTCCAGTTTTCCCCGCCGGGAGGCGCATCCCATGCCGAGGTTTTTCAGTGTCCCGCCGAAGCCGGACAGTTCATGGCCCTTGAAATGGGCTACGGAAACCAGGGCGTCGGCTTCCACGATTTCCGAACCGATATAAACCTGCTTGCAGTTTTTCAGGTTCACCTCGATTTTGGTTTCATTTTTTCCCCGGAGCCCGTCAGCAATGACAATGGGTGTGGCATCCATGGAGGAATAGGAAAACCCATTTTCAATGGCCGTATGGATATGGGAAACGCTGTCGGAACGGGTTCCCGCATAAAGGGTGTTGGCATCGGTCAGAAATGGCCGGGCCTTGAATTCCCGGACGGTCTGAATGATTCGCCGGATAAAGACGGGGCGGATATAGGCCGTATTGCCCTTTTCCCCGAAATGGAGTTTTATTGCAGTCAGCTCGTTTTCCTTTAAGATGGACTCAAGGCCTGCGGTTTTAACCAGTCTTGTCAGTTTATCGGGAAGGTTTTCCCTGGAAGTGGCTTCCAGATCCATGAAAAATACATCAGCCGTCATTTTTGCCTCCTCTTGGTTTTGATATACGTTCGGGCCGGTATCATAGCAGAAGGGCCGTTTAAAATCATCCGGTTTTTTATTCTTTCTCCAGGATGACCTCTCCCCTGGAAGTAAAGGAAATGCCCTGCTGGGACTGGGTTCCGATCATGATCGTTTCAATGACGGGCGGATTTGTTTTTTCCTTTGCTTCCCATTTTACAATGAAGCATGCCCCGGACCCGCCGTCCTTGTCGTCCCTGTGGATGATATGGCGGGTGGAAGCAAGGGGATCGAGAAGAACCGGATCTTTGGAAAAGATTTTCAGTAATTTTCCCTGGGTGTCATGGTAACTGACCTCTGTCAGGGTAATGGGCGTGGACGGACTGATATTCCGGATACTCAGGGTAACGGCCAGAAGATAGGGGGTTTCTTTATTGCCGATATAGATATGGGAATAAGCGGGAACATAAACGGTCTGGCCCTTTGAAACCCTGGGCCGGGTATCGGCCTGAATTTCAGGTATAAAAAGGCAGAGCACAAAGGCCGGAATAATAAGATATTTGATTTTCATGATGATCCTCCCGGATAAAACATCTCTGTATTGATCGAATCTTGCCTTTTATTTTAGACCATCCGGGGCAGATAAATCAAATGTTAAAAATATTATCGCTATTCCAAGAAAATATGATAAGAAAAACCAGACTACAAATAAAACGGAGGAAGTCTTTTGGGAATTGCAGGGGATATTATCATTCTTGTGATGGCGGCCTTTGTCGGGGGATTGGCGGCCCAGCGGCTCAGACAGCCCTTGATCCTGGGGTATATCCTGGCCGGGGTGGCCAGATCGGA
>JAABTB010000124.1 GCA_011390085.1 Desulfobacula sp. | reverse complement strand
GCTTGAGGGCATGGAGTCCATTGCCGGCCAGATGACGGCCCAGAAATCAGGCGTGGAAAATTACAGGTTCAAGGGAATAGACAAAATCGCCGGGTTCGCCCCGGTAAAGTCCACGGGCTGGAGCATAGCCGTGACCCAGGATGAATCCGAATTCATGAGCCCGGTCTACGCCATCCGGAATATTGTTCTTATCGCCGGGGCTGTTTTTCTGGTCATCACCCTGGTGGGGGTTCTCTGGTTCGTCCGGGGCATCATGGCACAGTTGGGGCATGATCCTTCCGAAATCGCCAAGGTGGCGTCCAGCATTGCCAAAGGGGATCTCACTGTTCAGTTCAATGCCGCCGGCAAAGCCGTCACCGGGGTTTATGCGGATATGAAAGAAATGACGGAAAACCTGACCCATATGTTCAAGGATATTGCAACAGGTGTTCAGACCTTGACCGCTTCTTCCACGGAACTTTCCGCCATATCCGGGCAAATGGCGGACGGCGCCCGGCAAACCTCTGAAAAATCAAACAATGTCGCTACGGCCGCCGAAGAGATGACCACCAGCATGAACAGTGTGGCAGCCGCAACGGAACAGACCACCACCAATATACAGATGATTGTATCGGCTGCTGAAGAAATGACGGCCACCATTAATGAAATCGCGAAAAATACAGCCAAGGGAAGCCAGACCACTGCCGAGGCCGTAAAAAAGGCGGAAACCGTATCCGAGAAGGTCAACGCCCTGGGCAAGGCCGCGTTGGAAATCAGCAAGGTGACGGAAACCATTACGGATATTTCCGCTCAAACCAATCTTCTGGCTTTGAACGCCACCATTGAGGCGGCAAGGGCAGGGGCAGCCGGCAAGGGATTTGCCGTGGTTGCAGGAGAGATCAAAGCCCTTGCCCAGCAGACTGCCCAGGCCACCAATGAAATCGGATCAAGAATCAGTGATGTGCAGACAACAACCCAGGAATCTGTTTCCGCCATTAAGTCCATTGTTGACATCATCAATGAGATCAATTCCATTGTCACCTCTGTTGCCGCTGCCATTGAGGAGCAATCCGCCACCACCCAGGAAATTTCAAACAACGTCAGCCAGGCCGCTGCCGGTGTTCAGGAGGTCAATCACAACGTGAACCAGACATCGGTTGTGGCCGGCGAGGTTGCCAAAGATATTCACCAGGTCAGCCGGGCCGCGGATGAAATGAACACGGGAAGCCTCCAGGTCAATACAAGCGCCTCTGAATTGTCCCAACTGGCTGAAAATCTCAATGAGATGGTGGGCCGGTTTAAATTGAATTAAAAGCTGACTGTCTGCCGGTGCCTTGGTACCGGCAGATGGTTCAATTTTTGACGATATTCAGGATGCCGAATCCTGGCTGGCGATCCATGGATATGGCAAGACCCCGCTGGAGAATATCCCTGCCTTATAATAGGCTCCGTCATGCCAGGTTTTGCGTGGAGACATCCTGAATTCAGGCCGTTTTTGTATTGACTTTCAGCATTTGAACCATCTATAGATAATGATTGGAATTTGATACAAATAGAATTGGGGATAAGGATATGAAACTCTTAAAAATCGATCATCTGGGGATTGCCGTTTCAAGCATTGATGCCAAGAAAAATTTCTGGACCGATGTCCTCGGGTTGACCCTTGAGGGAACGGAAACCATTCACGAGCAGAAGGTCACCACAGCCTTTCTGCCGGTGGGGGAAAGCGAGGTCGAACTCCTGGAATCCACATCCGGGGACGGCCCGGTGGCAAAATATATTGAAAAGCGCGGTGAAGGCATCCAGCATGTGGCCTTCAGGGTGGAAAATATTGAAGAGGCCCTTGCCGAGCTGAAAGCAAAGGGGATCGCCCTCATCGACCAGACTCCCCGCATCGGGGCCGGTGGTGCGAAAATTGCCTTTCTGCACCCCAAGGCCACTTCAGGCGTTCTGGTGGAATTGTGTGAGCGATAAATTTTTGATTTGAACCTAAATTAGACCGGAGGATAACCATGTCTCACATGTCTGATCTTGATGGATGGAAAGAACTGGCTGCCAAGGAAATGCGGGGGAAATCCCTTGACGTCCTGAACCGGAAAACCCCGGAAGGGATTGATATCAAGCCGCTATATTCGGCCAAAGATCTTGAAAACGTGGAATTCATCAACGCCCTGCCGGGCTTTGACCCCTATGTCCGGGGCATCAAGGCTACCATGTATGCGGGCCGCCCCTGGACCATCCGCCAGTATGCCGGGTTTTCAACCGCCAAAGATTCCAATGCCTTTTACCGGCAGAACCTGGCTGCAGGGCAGAAGGGCCTGTCCGTGGCCTTTGATCTGCCCACCCACCGCGGGTATGACTCCGATCATCCCAGGGTAGCCGGGGATGTGGGAAAAGCAGGCGTGGCAATTGATTCCGTGGAAGACATGAAAATTCTCTTTGACCGGATCCCCCTGGATGAAATGTCCGTGTCCATGACCATGAACGGAGCGGTCCTGCCAATCCTGGCCGGTTATATCGTGGCGGCAGAAGAGCAGGGCGTGCGCCACGACCAGCTCAACGGCACCATCCAGAACGATATTTTAAAGGAATACCTGACCCGGAACACTTATATTTATCCGCCGGGCCCGTCCATGAGAATCATTTCCGACATCATCGCCTTCTGCTCGGACCATATGCCCAAATTCAATACCATCAGCATCAGCGGGTATCATATCATGGAGGCCGGGGCTGATTCGGTTCTCCAGACCGCCTTTACTCTGGCCGACGGGCTTGAGTATGTGAGGGCGGCCCTGGCCACGGGCCTGGATATCGACAAATTCGCCCCCCGCCTGTCCTTCTTTTTCGGCATCGGCATGAATTTTTTCATGGATATCGCCATGCTCAGGGCCGCACGGTTTTTATGGGCCGAGATCATGAGCCAATTCAACCCGAAAAACCCCACTTCTAAAATGCTGAGGACCCATTGCCAGACCTCGGGCTGGAGCCTGACTCAGCAGGACCCCTATAACAATATCGTCCGGACCACTCTGGAATGCCTGTCTGCCGTGCTGGGCGGCACCCAGAGCCTTCACACCAATTCCTTTGACGAAGCCGTGGGCCTGCCCACGGAATTGTCGGCCCGGATTTCCAGAAACACCCAGATCCTGATCCAGGAAGAAAGCCATATCTGTGACGTCGTGGATCCCCTGGGCGGGTCCTATTATATTGAAACCCTGACCCAGAATATCATTGACAAGGTCCGGGTCATTTTAAAGGAAATCGAAGGTCTGGGCGGCATGGCCAAGGCCATTGAGTCGGGCATGCCCAAAATGCGCATCGAAGAAGTGGCGGCCCGCCGCCAGGCCAGGATCGACCAGGGCAAAGACGTCATTGTGGGAGTGAACAAATACAAGATCCAGGATGAAACCCCCATCCCGGTGCGGGAAGTATCGGATGAGGTCAGAAACGAGCAGATTGCAAGGCTGGAACAGATCAAACAAAGCCGTGACAATGCCGCGGTTCAAAAGGCCCTGGCCGATATCACCGTGGCCTGCGAGACCGGCGCCAACCTTCTGGAGGTCTGCCTGCCCGCAGTCCGGGCCAGGGCAACCGTGGGAGAGATCAGTGATGCTATGGAAAAGGTATTCAAGCGTTTTGTGGCCACCACCCAGTGTATTTCCGGCGTCTATGCAGCGGAAAGTGCGGATTCCGAGGTCATTGAATCCTTAAGAAAACGGACCTCTGATTTTGAGAAAAAGACAGGCCGGCGGCCTCGGATTCTTCTGTCTAAAATGGGACAGGACGGCCATGACAGGGGCGTTAAAGTCATTGCCACGGCTTTTGCGGATTTCGGTTTTGATGTGGATCTGGGCCCCATGTTTCAGACCCCTGAAGAAGCGGCCCGGATGGCGGTTGAAAACGATGTCCACGTCATTGGCGTGTCCAGCCTGGCTGCCGGGCATAAGATCCTGGTGCCCAAGGTCATTGAGGAATTGAAAAAACAGGGGGCTTCCGATATCAAAGTGGTTGTGGGTGGCATCATCCCGCCGGGAGATTATGAATTCTTGAAAAATGCCGGGGCCGCCGAGATTTTCGGGCCCGGAACCGTGGTCACGGATTCGGCCAACCGGACCCTGAACATCATCGGCGCCTGAAAACAAAATGGCCCCCATTGATCCAGACCCCTATGTCCGGGGGATTCTTTCCGGCCACCGGCGCATGATTGCCAAGACCATGACCCTGATTGAAAGCAGCCTCAAAGAACATCAGCAGGCGGCCTTCAGGGTCATGGAAAAAATCCTGCCCCATACCGGCAAAAGCATCCGCCTCGGCGTCACCGGGGTTCCCGGTGTGGGCAAAAGCACCTTTATCGAAAACCTGGGCGTCTATCTGGCCGATCAGGGCCACAAGGTGGCGGTGCTGGCCGTGGACCCCTCCAGCCGCCGCTCCGGCGGTTCCATCCTGGGGGACAAGACCCGGATGGAAAAGCTGTCTGCCCATGAAAATGCCTTTATCCGGCCTTCCCCGGCCGGTGAAACCTTAGGGGGCGTGGCTGCCAAAACCCGCGAAATCATGCTGGTCTGCGAAGCGGCCGGGTTTGATGTCATCCTGGTGGAGACCGTGGGCGTGGGCCAGTCTGAAACCAGCGTGGCCTCCATGGTGGATTTTTTCCTGGTCCTCATGATCGCCGGGGCCGGTGACGAACTCCAGGGCATCAAAAAAGGGGTCCTGGAAATGGCCGACGGCATTGCCATCAACAAGGCCGACGGGGAGAACCTGCCTGCCGTGGAAAAAGCCAAAACCGATCTGGAAACGGCCCTCCATTTTATCCGGCCGGAAACTCCCACCTGGTCTCCCCCGGTCCTGACCTGTTCGTCCGTGAATGAAGGCGGCACAAAAAAGGTATGGGACATGGTCCTGGACCACCATCAAAAATTCAAGGCCACGGGAGAGTTCATGCAGCGCCGCAAACACCAGTCCCTGGATTGGATGTGGACCCTGGTGGAGGCCGGTTTAAGAAAACGATTCCACAATAACAAAATCATCAATGAAAAAATCCCCGCGGTTTCAGAGCAGGTGGAAAATGAGAAAATTTCCCCTTCTGCCGCTGCCGACATGCTTTTATCCTATTTGTAAACAGCCGGCGCTTTTAATAACGGCCGGCCTTTTTAAAGGCAGTCACCACAGCCTTGACCGCTTTTTCCAAAATCGGTCTGGGGCAGGCAATGTTAAACCGTTCAAAGCCCGCACCGTTTTTCCCGAACCAGTCACCATGGTCCAGGGCAACCTTGGCGCCATTCTCGATGATCTGAACGATTTTTTCGGGCGATAGTCCCGGAGAATTAAAGTCTGCCCAGGCAAGATAAGTTCCTTCAAGGTTAAAAACGGTTACGCCCGGCAATTCGTGCTCAAGCATGGTTTTCAGATAGATGAAATTATCCTGTAAATACAAGAGAAGATCATCCAGCCAGGCTTCCGCTTCATTGTAAGCGGCCTGGGCCGCAATGGCGCCGAAAAGGGTCCCGCTGCCCCGGGGGCCGACCCCCAGGGTTTCAAAATAGATTGAAAATTCATTTCGAAGCGTATCATTGGGAATGATGAGGCCGGACTGTTGCAGACCTGCCAGATTAAACGTCTTGCTGGCCGCATTGGCCGAGATGGAATGGTCTGCAAATTTTTGGGAGATGTTCTGAAAGCAGACGTGCTTATATCCCGGCATAATCAGGTCGCAGTGGATTTCATCGGCAAACACCAATACATTGTTTTTGATACAGATTTTCCCGAACCGTTCCAGTTCCTCTTGGGTCCAGACCCGTCCCACCGGGTTATGGGGGCTGCAGAGGATGGCGACTTTGACCCAGGGATCCCTTGTTTTTTTTTCAAGATCATCAAAATTCATCTCATAGCGGCCATTCACTATTTTCAATGGATTTTCCGCAATTGTCCGGCCGTTTCCTATGATGGACCGGGCAAAAGGATAATAGACCGGGGTCTGGATCAGGATCTTGTCTCCGGGTTTTGAAAACCGTTGAATTAAATAGTTCGTTGCCGGGACAATCCCCGGGCTTGTCAATATCCAATCTTTTTTGATATCCCATTGGTGCCGCCGCCGGAACCAGGATATCAGCGCCGCATCATAACCCGGATCAGGGATGGTATATCCGTACACCTGATGGGCCAGGCGTTTTTCCATGGCATGTCTGACCGGGGTCGGGCATTTGAAATCCATGTCCGCCACCCACAAGGGTAAAAGGTCTTCTCTTCCTTTCCCGAATTTTGTGCACAACACCTTTGGTTCCCATTTCATTGACCCGGTATTCTTTCTGTCAATGATCTCATCAAAATCCCAATCTTTTTCAAATTTTATCTTTTTTTTTGTATCCATTAAATCCATTCCCGATTGTAGTGTCGTTCATTTTAAATCGATAAGCCGGAGCCGATATCCCTGTTTTATCTGAACCGGTTCATCCCAAAGGGCTTGATATTGATCTCCGGTTCCCGGCCATAAATCATATCACAAATTATTTTCCCCGTTCCCGTTGCCAGCGTCAACCCCAGCATCCCATGACCGGTGGCAATCATGAGATTTTCATGGGAGGGCGCCCTGTCGATAATGGGCAGGTCATCATAGGTCATGGGCCTCAGGCCGCTCCATTGTTCAATGACCGGGTTCCCCAGGGGTTCCTTTAAAAAGGCGGTTGCACCGGAAACAAGATTTGAAAGCCGCTTGGGGGCTAAAATATCATTGTATCCTGAAAATTCCATGGTCCCTCCCAGCCGGTAACCGCTTTTCCACGGCGTGACCACC
>JAABTB010000011.1 GCA_011390085.1 Desulfobacula sp. | reverse complement strand
TCGACCCCTTTAATAACAATTGGATCTGTCTTTTTTTTGACCTGGGAAAGAACAGCCTCAAAGAAACCGGTTTCATTATTTTCATACCCGCAGCGTTTCACAAGGCTATCAAAAACATCTTCTTTTCTTTGGGTCCCGATCTCTGCAAAAAAGCCTCGGCCCAGAAGCTTTTGCGTTCCATACGTGCAAAAAAAATCCCGGCTGACGGTTTCTATCGCTTTTACATTGAATTTCATATGATTATTTTTTCAGGATGTCCCGGATCAGGGTCAAAGCTTCCGTGACCCCGACCCGGCCGTTATCGTCGTCTGATGTCTTTTAAATAGATTGATTTTGAAGGGCCGTCGCCCACTTCTCTTTCTTCGATCTGGAAAAGTTTTGTGGCAGCAACGAGTTCTCCGAGTTTTTTATACCCGTAATTTCTCGGATCAAATTCCGGGGCCTGTTTTGCGATATGGCTCCCCACCGAGGCCAGATGGGCCCAGCCGCTGTCGTCGGAGCTGTTTTCAACAGCCCGGCGCAGAAGGTTCACCATCTTTGTATCCTGTTTTAATTCCGATGCGGTTTTGCGGTTGATTTTAACGGCATCCTCATCCTTTGACCGCAGCACCTCGGTAAAGATGAATTTATCACAGGCCGACACAAAGGGTCCCGGCGTTTTTTTCTCGCCGAATCCATAGACAAAAAGTCCGGCTTCCCTGATCCGTGAGGCCAGTTTGGTAAAATCGCTGTCGGAGGAGACGATGCAGAATCCGTCAAACCGGTTTGTATACAAAAGATCCATGGCATCAATGATCATGGCGCTGTCTGTGGCGTTTTTCCCTGTGGTATATCTGAACTGCTGGATGGGCTGAATGGAATACTGCAATAAAAATTCCTTCCACCCCTTCAGATCCGGTATGGTCCAATCCCCATAAATCCGTTTTACATTGGCGGTTCCGTATTTTGCAATTTCCGTGAGCAACCCTTCCACAATGCCGGGCTGGGCATTGTCTGCATCAATTAATACGGCCAGTTTTTCGGTTTTTAAATCCGTCATATGTCCCTTTGTTCTTTCCGTTAATGTCTTTGCCTTTAAGGTCCGGCGTCATGATAAACCGGCAGGTCTGATTATGCAAGAAAATTTGACGGAAACGGATAGGGTTAAGGGTTCCCGTTTGTCAGCGAAGATAGGTCAGAATCCGGCCCCTAAACGACAGTCCGGCACAGGCCGTATTTTCCGGCTTTAACTCCGGATTGACCAATGAATCTTTTAGCTTGAACCGGGTAAAAATTTAGTTTATTTTCTGCATGAAAGCATGGAACCCTTAACCCAAGTACGCGTTCGAAAGCTCTTGCCCATGGAAAGAAGACGCTTTTTAAAACAGGCTGCCCTGGCCTTGACCCTGGCTGCATTTCCTTTTGCAAAAACCCATGGGGCAACCCTGGTTGCAGACCCATCCGGGTCTGTGGATGATCATATCAAGGACCGGTTAATCAAACAACGCCTCTTTGACACGATTTTTGAAGATGACGTCTTCCTTGAAGAGGCACTCCTTCCGCAACTGAATTCATCTCTGGCCCGATTGAAAAAGGTCCAGGCTGTTGTGGGATATTCCAATTTCTGCCTCCTTGGTTTTGATGAAACCTTGAAATTCGGCAAAGCCTATGCCGATATCGGCGAATTCCCAAAACCGGAACTGGATTTCCTTGAGCTTATTTTTTATTCCCAGGGTGAAACCTATGGGTTCATGGGTGAAAAACCCATCAAAACCATTACCGGTAAGATCAGCAAAAACAAGGTGGAAAAAATCCCCTTTACCGGTAATTATCTTTACCAGGGCAGGCCCGCTGAACTCTATCGGGAAATCCAAAAACAGGTGGGCAGCGATGCCGTCCTGACCTCGGGGGTCCGCAGCGTCATGAAACAATTTCTTTTATTCCTGAACAAGGCCAAGGTCAGCCGGGGAAATCTTTCCCTGGCATCCAGGTCCCTGGCCCCGCCCGGTTATTCCTTTCACGGCATCGGGGATTTTGATGTGGGGCAGAAGGGGTATGGGACCCAAAATTTTACGGAAGCCTTTACCCAAACCCCTGTCTATAAAAAACTCATTGATCTCGGGTATCTGAAATTCCGGTACGAGCGGGACAATAATCTGGGCGTCCGGTTTGAACCCTGGCATATTGAGGTGGGCTAAAGTATATTGATCGCGATATACAGACAAAAGGGATGTCAAAACAAAAAATCGAGGATAAGGGAGACCCCGGATGAAAATTTTTAAAGGACCGGTCATCACCTGCGATGCAACCGACACAGTGTATCAATATCTGGTTGAAAAAAACGGGACCATTGAATTCACCGGCGATTCCCTGCCGGAACAGTACCGGGGGGAACCGGTCACAGACCTGGGAGAAAAGGCCTTGATTCCAGCATTTACAGACTCCCATCTTCATTTCACCTCCTATTCGCTTTTTTCATCCACTCTGGATGTGAGGGATGCTAAAAATTTTTCAGACCTTTCAGATATCCTGAAACGCTATATCAATGACACCGGCTGCAAAATTGTTTTCGGTTTCGGCCTGTCCGCCCACAGCCTTGAGGAAAAGCGGATGATCACCCGGAAAGAGCTGGACGGCATCGAAAAAAAACGACCCGTGATACTGGTGAAATACGACGGCCACGCCGGTGTTGCCAATACGGCCATGCTGAACCTTTTGCCCGCCGGAATAAAAGACCTTCGCGGCTATCACCCGGAAACCGGGCAGTTTTTCCAGGAAGCCTTTTATAAAGCCGTGGATTTTGCCTCCTCCAAGGTCTCGCCGGTGGTCCTTTTAAAACATATGCTGACGGCGGTGGATAAAATAGCAGAAAAGGGCATCGGCCTTGTCCATTCGGCTGAAGGCGTCGGCTTTCCCCTGGACCTGGATGTGGATCTGGTCCGGTTTATGGCCGGGGGCCTGGCCAACCCCTTTTTGTTCCGGGTATTTTTCCAGACCATGGACATCCAAAAGGTGCTGAAACGGAAGCTGCCCCGGATCGGCGGCTGTTTTGCAACGGCCCTGGACGGCTGTTTCGGCTCCCTTGACGCAGCCCTGAACCAACCCTATGAAAATGATCCGGGCAATTACGGCGTCCTGGTTTATGAGGATAAAACCCTGCTTGATTTTGTTCAAAAAGCCCATGATAAGGGACTCCAGGTCCAGATGCACGCCATCGGTGACAGGGCCTTTGACCAGGCCACCCGGATCTTTGAAACGGTTTTGAAACATAATTTCCGGGAAGACCACCGCCACAGCATCATCCATGCTTTTATGGCCACCCCCAAAGGACTTGACATCTGCGCCCGTTACCGGATCGGCATAGCCGCCCAGCCCTCTTTGCTCCATCTGAACCTGGAACCCCTGTCCTATCTTCAGGAAATTCTGGGAAAGCGCACCCTTGGGATGTCTCCGTTCAGGACCATGCTGGACATGGGGATTCATATTTCGGGCGGATCTGATGCGCCGGTGACCCTACCGGACCCGATCCTGGGAATCCATTGTGCCTGCAATCATTTTAACGAATCTGAATCCGTTTCCGTCATGGAAGCCATCCGAATGTTTACCTGGGAAACGGCCTGGTCCGGGTTTGATGACAAGGCCAGGGGCTCCCTTGAACCCGGAAAAAAAGCCGATATGGTGGTGCTGAATAAAAATCCCCTGGACTTAAAAAAAGAGGCTCTTTCGGGGCTGAAGGTCGAGTCCCTGTATCTGGGAGGAAATCCCTATAAAAAAGAGCAGGGGCTCGGAAATCTTTTATGGAAGGCCCTCTTCAACAGGAGGCGTTGATCTTTGCCGGGGTTTATCGGTCCTGCATCAGTCGGTCCTGCATCAAAGGATAGGCGGCATCCGATAATTTGTTGGTCGGGTCCCCTTCCGTGACCATGGCGGACAAAATCTGTTTTTCCTTATCCATGGGCAGACGGCCCGTCATATGGGCTTTACCCACCTCCTGACCGTCCTGGTTGGTGAATACCGCCTCGGCCTCTGCCCGGCCCTCGTTGCTGATTTTGGTAATGGTTACCCGGCATTGAATGGTGTCCTGGAAATAAACGGGCCGGATAAATTTAAAGTTCATGCCTGAGGCCAGCCATCCCACCTGACCGCCGAATTCGCAGATCATGGAGCCCACAAGAAGGCCGTGGCAGATAAGGCCCTTAAACCCTTTTTCCCCTGTCCAGCGCTTATCATAATGGACCGGATTGTAATCCCGGGTCATGTCTCCGAAGTCCAGGGTTTCTTCCCGCGTAAACGTCCTTTTATAAACAAAGGTATCGCCCTGTTTCAGGCCGGTTACGGCCTTTTGCCGCATGACATTGGTCATCACTGTTCTCTTTAACGTTTTTTAATATTCATTTTCGTTTAAGATGGAAAGGGCCGGAAATTTTTGTCCCGGCCCTTTTCTATCTGTTTATACTATTGTTATTTTTCTTTTTTACCCACATCGGCCATCATTTTGAACATGGTGTATTTATCCGCCACCTCTTCTTCGATCTTGGCTCTCAGGCGCTTTGATTCCTCGGGCAGGCTCTTTTCAAGGGCTGCAAACCGGGTTTCCCCGCTGAGAAATTCCTGGAGGGTTCCGTCCGGCGCCTTTGAATCCAGGATAAAGGGATTTTTCCCGTCCTTGATCAGTTCCGGGTTATACCGGTAAAGGGGCCAGTAACCGGAATCAACCGCCAGTTTTCCTTCAAGCTGGGATTTGCCCATGCCTTTCCGGATGCCCTGATTGATACAGGGGGCATAGCAGATGACAAGAGAGGGTCCGGGATATTTTTCCGCTTCAACAAGGGCCTTCAAGGTCTGGTTTTTGTTGGCGCCCATGGAAATGGAGGCCACATAGACATAGCCGTAACTCATGATCATCCGGCCCAGGTCTTTTTTGCCGATCTTCTTGCCCGAGGCGGCGTATTTTGCAATGGCGCCCGTGGGGGTTGCCTTGGAGGACTGGCCCCCGGTATTGGAATAGACTTCCGTATCCATGACCAGGATATTGATATCCTCTCCCGAGGCCAGGACATGGTCCAGACCGCCGAATCCGATATCATAGGCCCAGCCGTCACCGCCAAAGATCCAGTGGGATTTTTTCACAAACAGGTCTTTTTCCGCATATATCTCTTTCAAAAGGCTGTTGGATTGATCCTTTAACAGGTTTTTCAAGGCAAAGGCATATTTCCGGGATTCTTCAGTATCCTCTTTCCCTGCCAACCATCCTTTTAAGGCCTCTTTCACGGCAGAGGTGGTTTTGGTTTCAAGGGCTTTTTGAACCTTCCCGGCCAGGGTATTTCTCCTGGTTTTGGTGGCCAGCATCATGCCGTAGCCGAACTCGGCCGCATCCTCAAACAGGGAGCTGGCCCAAGCCGGACCTTGGCCGTCGGCATTGGTGCAGTAAGGCGTTGCCGGTGCAGACCCGCCCCAAATGGAGGAACAGCCCGTGGCATTGGCAATGGTCATGCGTTCCCCGAAAAGCTGGGTCAGGAGTTTCACATAGGGGGTTTCACCGCACCCGGCGCAGGCGCCGGAGAATTCCAGCAAGGGCTGGAACATCTGGCTGCCTTTAACCGTATCCCGTTTCATAATTTCGGTTTTAAAAGGAATGGTTTTGGAAAATTTATGGTTCTCCACTTGGCCTTCCACCTGGCTGGCCAGGGATTTCATGACCAGGGCCTTTGTTTTGGCCGGACAGATATCGGCGCAGTTGCCGCACCCCTGGCAGTCCAGGGGATTTACCTGGATTCTGAATTTATAGGCCTCCATGTCCTTGCCCTTGCCGTCCACGGTGACGAACGTCTTGGAAGCGCCTTTCAGCTCCTTGTCGGTTGCGACAATGGGGATAATGGCGGCATGGGGGCAGACAAAGGCGCACTGGTTGCACTGGATGCAGTTTTCCGGGATCCATTCCGGAACATCAATGGCCACCCCTCTTTTTTCATACTGGGCCGTTCCCTGCTCAAAAACCCCGTCCGGTGTAAATACAGAAACCGGAAGATCATCCCCGCCCTGGGTATTGATTTTCCGCATGACCTGATCCACAAAGGGGGTGGCTTTTTCAACAATTCTCTCCGTGCTGACGGCGTCCTTCCAGGATTTGGGCACCTTGATCTCAATGAGGTTGTCCAGGGTCTTGTCAACGGCTTCAATATTCATTGAAACCACTTTTTCCCCTTTTTTGCCGAACATGACCTTGATATCGTCCTTCAAAAGACCGATAGCTTTGTCCACGGGCAGGACATTGGCCAGCTTAAAAAAGCAGGTCTGCATGATCATATTGATTCTTCCGCCAAGACCGGCTTCTTTTGCAATCTTAACCGCATCAATATTATAGAATTTCAGTTTTTTATCATAAATGGTTTTTCTGACCCGGCCGGGAATGAATTTTTCCATATCTTTGACCGTCCAGGGGGAATTAAGCAGAAAGGTTCCGCCTTCCTTAATACCTTTGAGCACGTCATAAATCTCCACATAATTGGATTTATGGCAGGCGACAAAATCGGAATTATCGATCTGGTAGGTTGATTTGATGGGCACATCGCCGAATCTTAAATGGGATACGGTGAGTCCCCCGGATTTTTTTGAATCATAGGCAAAATACCCCTGGGCATATTTATCCGTATTGTCCCCGATGATGGCAATGGCGCTCTGGTTTGCCCCCACGGTTCCGTCGGCGCCCAGGCCCCAGAATTTTGCCGCAATGGTGCCGGCCGGAGCCGGGTTGAAACCGGTTTTGACTTCAAGGGAGGTATAGGTGACATCATCAATGATGCCCACGGTAAAATGATTCTTCGGCTGAAAGGATTTCATATTGTCATAGACAGCCTTGATCATATTGGGAGTGAATTCCTTGGAGGACAGACCGTACCGGCCGCCGATGATTTTCGGGGTGATGCTGTGTTCCATGAAAGCGGTGCAGACATCCATATAAAGGGGTTCGCCCAGGGCGCCCGGCTCCTTGGTCCGGTCCAGGACCGTGATGGTGTCTACTGTGGCAGGAATGGCCCTTAAAAAACTTTCCCGGTCAAAGGGCCGGTAAAGACGGACTTTCAACAGTCCGTAGCGTTCGCCGTCGGCATTCAGCCAATTAATGGACTCTTCAATGGCTTCACAGCCTGATCCCATGGCCACAATAATTTTGTCGGCTTCCGGATCTCCCACATAATCAAAGAGATTGTACGGGCGACCGGTGAGGTCCCCGACTTTTTTCATATAGTCTTTTACAATGGCCGGAACCTTGAGATAATAGGAATTGGCTGCTTCCCTGCCCTGGAAATAAATATCCGGGTTCTGGGCCGTGCCTCTTGTGTCCGGGTGTTCCGGGTTTATGGCCCGGCCCTTGAAGGCCTGGTAGGCTTCATAATTGAATAAGGAATTCATGTCTTCATAGTCGATCATCTCTATCTTCTGGATCTCATGGGAGGTCCTGAACCCGTCATAAAAATGCAGAAAGGGCACCCGGGCGTCCAGGGTTGCCAGATGGGCCACCAGGGCAAGGTCCTGGGCTTCCTGGACCGAATTGGAGGCCAGCATGGCAAAGCCGGTCTGCCGGGCGGCCATAACATCCTGATGATCTCCGAAAATGGAAAGGGCATGGGCGGAAATGGACCTGGCCGTCACATGAAATACACAGGGCAGAAGTTCCCCTGCAATTTTATACATATTGGGGATTTTGAGCAAAAGCCCCTGGGATGCGGTAAAGGTGGATGTCAGGGCCCCGGCGGCCAGAGATCCGTGAACGGCCCCTGCAGCACCGGCTTCGGACTGCATCTGTTTGATGACAAGGACCTGGCCGAAGATATTTTTCCGGCCCTTGGAAGCCCAGGTATCGGCTATTTCACCCAGAGGGCTGGACGGTGTTATGGGATATATGGCGGCAACCTCACTCATGGCATAGGCCACATGGGTTGCAGCCGTATTTCCATCAATGGTCTGCATTGTTTTTTTCATTTTTTTTAACCTCATTTATCTTATTAAAATTATTTGAAAATCCCGATTTAACCCTTCAGTCATACAATAAATGTTTTGATAAGTAAATAATTTAAAAACGCTCGATCTGTTCAATTGATCAATCATCTTAAAGCGTTGAAGAAAACATCAGGGTTTATATTGTGAGTGCCGCATGGGCGAGGGATCATCCGGAAAAGCATGGTGGGCATAATGCCGATAAATTTCTTTGAATTCAGCCGTGATGTTTTTCCAATCTTCCGCGCACAAATCCGCATCGTTTTGTATGCCTAAACGGCGCCGCGTTTTAGAAATCACCGCCTCAAACACATCGTCGGGAACTCCCATCACTACGCTGCCGAACATCTGGACCAATCGACGGTAGGCATCATAAACAAATCTTTCATCACCGCACTGGGCAATCAAACCTTTGGCAGTGTGATCGTTGAGCCCGATATTAAGCACCGTATCCATCATTCCCGGCATTGAATATTTGGCGCCCGAACGGCAGGATACCAGGAGGGGGTTCTTTTCCCCGCCAAAAGTTTTGCCCGTAACTTTCTCCACTTTTCTCAGTGCTTCGACTACCTGATCCCACATCCTGTCAGGCAGGGTTTTACCACCGGCAAGGTAAGCGTTACAAGCCTGTGTCGTCACCGTAAAACCGGGCGGCACAGGCAGGCCAAGGCGAACCATCTCGGCAAGATTGGCGCCCTTGCCGCCCAACAAGTCACGTACCTTTTCCCAACTTCCGTCAAATTGTTCCTGTATCCGATCTACTTCATCAAACAGATATACCCAGTTTTTCATCATGGTTTTGCTCCTTAATTGCCTGCGGCTTTCATACCTGATTCGAAAGCCTTGAGATTCACGTCGACAAATGCCTTTTTTGTCTTTTCCCGGATCGTTTTATAGAATAGGTCCGGCGACAACGGAACGGCCTTGCTTTGAACCAGCGCGCCCAGCATAACCATGTTCAATGAAAGCACAGAACCGGCATTGACTGCCAGAGAAGTGGCATCAAACGCGATCAGTTTTTTTACCCTGCCTGATAATAATTTCACGGCTGCTTTCACATCCGGGTATTGGGCTTTGCCCAATGCAACCGTATAGGGAGGCACCTGGGAGATATTCGTTATCACCATTGAACCTGCCGTGCATTTTTTTGCCGCCCGGATGGTCTCGGAGGGTTCGAACGCGATCAGGACGTCTGTATCACCATCAGCAATGCAGTAACTTTTACCTTCTCCCAGCAAGACCATGGATTCGACCACCCCACCCCGCTGGGCCATGCCGTGGAACTCAGACATCCTCACGGGAACATCCGCCGCCAGGGCGGCTTCCCCAATCATGCGGGCGGCCAGGATATTCCCCTGACCGCCCACTGCCACGATCATCAGTTTTACGGTATTCATGATTCCCTCCTATTTTCCGGTGTTACAGGCAAAATGGCATTTTCAGGACAAAATTGGACACAGAAGGCGCATCCCTCACATCGGTTGGTATCAATAAAAACCCTGTCGTTTTCCAGATAAAAGGCCGGGCAGGCGACCTTATTCACACAGTCACGATGGTTTCGACATTTTTCGGGTTTTATCTGGAAGGGCCGATTTTTTTTGTACCCGGGAAAAGACCGTTCATTCAGCGGGCAGGGTGCTCGGGCAATAAGCACGGAAACCCCTTTATAATCAGCCAGTTCCTTAATAGCCTCCATCATTTTCCGGTGTTTCAACGGGTTTACCGTTAATACCTTTTCGACGCCAAGCCCCTTAACCGCCGTTTCAATGGATATCCGGGTATTCGGCAGGCCCAGATGCTCTATATCGGCTCCGGGATGGGGCTGATGTCCGGTCATGGCTGTGGTGCCGTTGTCAAGAATCACCACCGTAAACTCATGGTTGTTGAAAACCGCACTGGCCAGGGGTGACAGTCCACTGTGAAAAAAAGTGGAGTCGCCTATAAATGACACCACCTTGCGTCCGGTAGCCCGGGCAAACCCACCCGCCGTTCCGATACCCGCACCCATTGCAATAAGAAAATCACCCATGTTCAGCGGCGGCAAAAGGCCCAGGGTATAACAGCCGATATCAGTGGGATAGATGGCGTCATCGCCAAAAACTTCGCGTACCGCCACATAGGTCGCCCTGTGGGGGCAGCCTGCACACAGATTGGGTGGGCGGGGAGGAGCCTCTGGAAGATCATCAACCCTTATGGGATGGGACTGTTTAAAAGAACAATTGAAATATTCGGCAATCACCCTTTTCACCAGGGCCGGATCATACTCGTACAGCCGGGAAAAAAGACCCTTGCCCTTGCCTTTGATCGGCAGGGTAAGACCGACTTTCTGGGCGCAGTTGCCGACTGCTTCTTCAAGAAAGGGCTCTCCTTCTTCAACCACCAGAACTTTTTCGCAGCCCTCTATAAATTGCAGGACCATCTTTTCCGGGAAGGGATGGGAAAAGCCGATACGAAGAATCTTAAAACCATCTTCACCGCCAAGGTCTTTAACGGCATCGCTGACATAGCCGTAACTCACACCGCTGCAAACAATACCCCTCCTACCGCTGCCTTCAATCCGGTTCCAGGAAATATTGTCGGCAATGTCCCGGGCCTTTTCGATTTTTTCAAGCAGCTTTGGATGAAGATTTCGCGAAACCGCGGGAATGCAAACATAATTGAAAGGGTCTTTTTTAAAAACTCCGGTTGTTTTTCTTTTGATCAGCGGGCCCAAGGTGACAACCCCGCTGCTGTGATTGATCCTGGTGGTGGTTCGCAAAAGAACGGGGAGCTTTAGATCTTCCGACAAATCAAAGGCATATCGTGTCATTTCCTTGGCTTCTGCCACTGTGGAAGGCTCCAGCATGGGCAGGCCGCTGAGTTTTCCGTAATAGCGGGAGTCCTGCTCATTTTGACTGGAAAACATGAACGGATCATCGGCAACAACCAGCACCAGGGAACCGGCAATCCCCGTATAGGCCAGGGTCATCAATGCATCGGAGGCTACATTCAGGCCCACATGTTTCATGGTGACCATGGTTCTGAGTCCGCACATGGCAGCACCGGCCGCAACCTCCAAAGCCACTTTTTCATTGGCACTGTACTCGAAGTACAAGTCGCTTTCCCGGGATATCTGAAAAAATTGAAATGCAATCTCGGAAGAAGGTGTTCCGGGATAAGCCGCCGCAAAGGAAAGCCCGGCTTCAAGAGCGCCCCTGGCAATAGCTTCATTGCCCAGCAGAAGCATTTGTTCATCAATATTATCTTTTAAAAGTAAATGCATGTAACAACTCCTTTTTGTTGTTTTCTCCATTGGCCTCATTTATCAGACGGATGAGGGTTGATTTCCTTTGAAATAGTTCTCAATAAAAGCCGTGGTCAGGTTGCCTTTGGCAAATTCGGGGTGGCCGAGTACACTGCTGATGAACTTAATATTTAAAGCAGATCCTTTGACAGGGTAATTGTTGAGCGATTCAACAAGACCAATGCGGGTCAATTCACGGCTTTTTCCGTGGAATATAACCGTTGTCGGGAGGGCTTGGCAGATCTGAGCCGCCATGGCCCAGCCATTAAACACTACTCCTGCCTGGTCAAGTGGTAGAGGCTCTCCAAAGGCAATGCGCAATTGAAGTTCAACCAAATCTAGGCCGGTCAACATTTCGGTAAGCAAATACCCGGCCCGCAGCCCTGTGTCCATCCCAAGAAAATAAAAACCTCCGTGTTCATCCAGCAGGAAATCTACGGTTCCGGCGTTCACATAGCCCATCGTACGGGCAAGGTTGCAGGCAGCGTTCCCCATGCGCTGGCGCAACTCCCAGCTGACCCCTGAGGATGGTGATTCTTCGATGATCTTGTGAAATCGACGCCGGATTGAGGAATCTCTCTCTCCAAGGTGAATGACATTGCCGTGGATATCAGCCAGAACCTGAATTTCCAAATGACGGGATTGCTCGATATAACGCTCCATGAAAATACGATTGTCTCCAAAGACCTTTCGGGTCTCCCGGCAGCATGCCTTAAGGGCTGCCTCCATTTCAACCTGACTTTTCACCATGCGCATGCCTTTATTTCTGCCCCCGACGGTGACATGTTTGAGCAAAACCGGATACCCGATGCTTTCGGCCACTGAAACCGCCTCAACCCCATCTTTTAAGGCCTCAACATTACCAGGTATGACCGGCACACGGGCCTTGACGGCCAGCTCCTTGGCCGCAATCCTGTCACCCATCAGGGCTATGACGTCTGCAGTCGGACCGATAAAAAAGAGACCCGCGGCTTTTAAAGATTTTGCAAAAAAAGCGTTTTCAGACAAAACGCCATAGCCGGGGTGCACAGCCTGACAGTTGGCGGATACAGCCACGTTGATGATTTTTTCCAGGTCCTGGGAAGATTCCCGGTCATAGGTCCCTCTGATATAGACACTTTCATCCGCCGTCTGCCAATACTGACTCTGCCTGTCCGCATCTGAATAAACCGCCACAGTGGCAATACCCAGCCGTTTGCAGTTACGAATAATGCGCGCGGCGATTTCACCTCTATCTGCGATCAGAATCTTTTTAAACATGCTGTATCTCATATCCGGTTAGGGTTCGATTCTGATGGAAGGATATAGCCCCATGTGTTTTCCTGTTTGATAGGGCTGAATAATATTAAAGGAAATGTTCTGGCCATCCTGGGCATGGCCTCGTTTTTCACCTTTATAAAACCGTGCTCCGTTTGACAGAAGGATATTGTTAATTCTTTTTTTAAAGACCTCAATAAAAATCGATCCCTTGCCTGAAAAAGTCATGCTTCCGATTCTTAAACTATCCCTTACTTCTGCCAGATCATCCAGTGAAATGGTATTTGCTGCCATATCTTCTTCAGAGCTGATAAATCCCCAAACCAGGTGTTTGTCGGGTATTTTAATCGAAACCCGGGGATCAATGATGGTGTGAGGCATCACAATACAACCCTGACCGATTTCAATTACGGCATCAGGTTTGCCGTTTAAAAAAGAATTAAAGCCCACAAATGTCTCGCGCCCCATTCGGGCATGGATAATTTTCCCACCGTGGGCTGTGATATTTAATCCTCCAAGGACGGAATTGATAATATAAGTATTTTCCTGGGCATTGGATCCATCTCCCATTATAGCATTTTCAAGAAAGGCTCGCTGAGATACCAGAACATTTTCACCAATGCTGGTTTTCCCCTTGACCACGGCATACCGGTTTACGGCAGACGTTGGTGCGGAGACTATGGGCTCTATGTTCATGACATCAAACAAATTTTCATAATCCTGTTCCCGCTCTTTGACAAAATCATATATACTCCCCCGGGGTTGATGAAATGAATTCACACCCACAAAATTATCCAGAATTGATTTTTCAAATTGATACTTGAATTCAAAATTCGGGTTTCGAATCCATATGGTTCCCGGATCAATTTTTCTATGAAAGGGCTCTCCTACCTGGACATAGGAAAATTCCCCCACAATACAAGAATGAAGATTCATTAGATCAATAGTGGCAAAGGGGCCTAAAAAACAGCCTTCCAAGGTGGACCCATGAATATTGGTATAATGGGCAGAAATGGTGTTTCGAATACTGAATTCTTCCGGATTTTCAAGATTATGGGAGTTGCTGTGGACCAGCGTTTTATAAAGCAGGCTGTCCTTGATGGTGATCATCTCGTCTTCAACTAGGGGAATGTTCTTGGCACATCGGATATTATCCCCCATTCTTTTCAACTCATCCCCCCTGATATCGCTTTTATATATAGCAGATCGGCTCACCAGGCACTTGCCCAGAAAATAGCTGCCCGCAAGATTAGAATGCCTGAACTGAAAATAAATGGGGTGCTGGGAGGTAATTCCATAAAAGGCATAGAATTTCAGCATTTTTTCATAGTCAAGGGTATTATTAACAAAAGGTTCGGTATCAAAATCGAATTCGTTTAGATTGACATTAACACGGCTGATAATTCTATCATTAAGTAAAGTCAATTGGTCCATGATCCTGTCTCCTTATTTAGAAAACCACCTCATATCACTTACCAGGTAAAAGCCTTGGCAGCATGACTCATGGTTCAGGGCCGGGCAACCAGCCCTGAACCATAACTACGACGAATCTTTTTGTATCTGTCGATGTATTGCTGACCGCATGGGAAATTTAATGTTCGAACTATTCCCGGGGTTTGCCCAAGACGCTTGCAAACATTTCATCATTCCACAGCATGGAGTCGGCAACATTCTGACGGAATTTGATGAAATCAATGGTATCCTGGCCGGTGATCTTCTTGGTATTGAAGGCGCCGAATCCGAGGAAGGCTTCACCTGACATATTGGCTGCAAGCCAATGTCTGTGGTCGTTTTTCATTGTATCCCAGAAGAATTTCTTTTTCTGGCGGATACCGTCGATGGATTTGATCAAGCAGCCTGGGAACAGGTTGGCAAATTTCCAGATGATCAGGTTCACTTCTTTGTCCAGAAGTTCGAAATCAGCATTGGCTTGGTGGAGTTTGACAAATTCACGGCCTTCCTTCAAGGCATCGCCGGTTTTGTATTCGCCGTAAACAATCTCACCGTCTTCAATATATTTGTCAGTGATGATGGTGGGGTTTCTCAGCCATTTGCCATCCATTTTCAGTACGGGAACAACCTTGGAGATCATGCCCAGGGATTTCATCTTATAAGCTGACCACATTTCGCAGGATACGCAGTTGTACATGGCGTTTTCAGCAGAAAGGAACCAGGGGAGGAAATCGGAGGATCCGCCGGCAGGCGCAGAACCGTGTTTGGGTCCTGCCTGGCCGAAAACGGCAAGATCGGAAGATACGGCAAGGTCACAGGCAAGGCCGATTTCCTGGCCACCGGCAACTCTCATGCCGTTAACGCGGCAGATAACCGGTTTCTTGCAGGCAAGAATGGAATCCACCATGTGGTTAAAAAGTTCCATGTACTGGCCGTATTCGTCACATCTTTTTGAATAGAACTCAGAGTATTCTTTTGTGTTTCCGCCAGTGCAGAATGCATAGGGGCCTGTACCCGTAAAAACAACCGCAACAACCGTTCTGTCCAGAGATGCATTTTCAAACCCAGCGATAACGCCTTTTACCATGTCTGTGGTATAGGAGTTGAACTGTTTGGGGTTGTTCAGGGTAATCCAGGAAACATAGAGTTTTTCCACGACATTGCCTTTAGGGTCTGTCAAGGGTTTTTTCTCATAAATCACACAGGGTGCTTCTGTTCCCCAATGCGGGTTTCTGTGCAGGCTGTGGTCCTTGGGTTCATTTTCTCTTGGCATCCAATTCAGACTCATTGTAAATCTCCTTTAATTATAATGTATTATTGTTTTTTAAATTACCATTTCAAAATGGTTGATCAGCCGATATAACAGGCATTATTGGAAGCCGGGCATACAAAATACCCGACATATTCCTCTTTAAACGGGAAAGCTCTGCCCTGGTTTTTCACCCATTTTTTCTTTAATCTTTGAAAGGCCCGGCCTTGCATACTGCATATGGCCTTCTTTTTTGGTCCTGCCGTTGATGACGGCCTCGCTTCTCAATTTTGTGCCCACGGTTTTTTCAAGCATCTTGCCCATCCACAGGATCCGGTCCACATCATATCCGTGCTCTATTCCCATTTCATCGATTTGCACCAGGGTATCTTCAAGACAGACTAACCCTACATAACGCGGGTCATCATAATAGTAATCCCCTGTACCTTTAATGGGTCGGTCATCCAGAAAATTGGCTGGCTGGCCTCCCAGACCCCCCAGTGTAGCTTCATAATGGCAGATGCCAGCCTGGAGTGCGGCCAAGACGGAAGCGGAAGCCACTCTTTTGGTTTCATGGAAATGGGCGATATGCAGTTTTGTATCCGGGATTTCATCCAGGATCATGGAGAAATAGCGGTAGACCTGGGCAGCAGAGGCAGACCCATCATGATCTGCATGCTCAATGTCGGAGGCACCGATGGAGAGCCAGTATTTTGTGAATTTCACCGCATCTTTCAGGTCGGTTTCCCCGCCAATGGGGCTTCCCCAGATGGTGCTGACCGTTCCGCACATTTTGATGCCTGCATCTGAGCACTTTTGTATGCACCGTTCGGCTTCTTTAAAATAATTGGGCAGGGTAGTACCGGAGTTGGCGAAATGATGCTGCTCTTCCGTGGAAACCATCATTAGGCAACGATCTGGTCCGACACCCCGTTTTTTCAGTTCAATAGCCCGGTCAACGGCCGGTTCCCGGATGGTAACAGCAGTGACAACCACATCATCCATGTTAATCCCTTTTTTGGC
>JAABTB010000123.1 GCA_011390085.1 Desulfobacula sp. | reverse complement strand
ACGGGGATGAAGATCTTCCGGCATGATCTCGGGATAGGAAAGCCGCTGAGGAAGAAGAGGGATACAGCCATGGCGAATTTCAAAAACAAATTTATCAAAATGAGAAAATCATTTCCAAATTGATATATTCTTAAAACCGGGGTTTAATCGATAATTTCATCAAAAAACAATCCTCTTCGTTAAAACAACTTAATTTCAGCAGGTTAAAACTTAACGGCGAAACCCCTGAATGATGGCATACAATTTGCTTTCTGACAAACGTATCGTGGGCTAAAAGATTGATGTCCACATAAAAAATGATTGGCTGAAAACCAACAAAAGGAGACTATCATGAAAATTAAAGCCGCCGTTTTAAGAGAACCCAACAAACCTTATACTATTGAAGAACTTGAACTTGATCCGCCCAAAGAGAGAGAAGTGCTGGTTAGATACAAGTATACCGGGTACTGCCGATCTGATTATCATCTTTTAAAAGGTGAAATTCCAATAATGCTGCCATTGGTGGCAGGTCATGAAGCGGCAGGTATTGTAGAAGATGTCGGTCCTGGTGTCACAAAAGTCAAAAAAGGTGACCATGTCGGCGTCACATGGATGATTCCCTGCGGAAAATGCCCCCAGTGTTACCGCGGCAAAGGTAATATATGCAGTGGAAATTTCGGTGCTTTCCTTGAAGGAATGCTTCTGGACGGTACTTCCAGAATGAGGGATAAAGAAGGGAAAATGGTCCGGCATGGTAATTTTGTTTCCGGTTTTTCCACAGCCAATGTCATTCCCGAAGACGGGGTCATTCCCATGCCCAAGGATTTTCCCCTTGAACAGGCTGCATTGATGGGATGCTGCGTCCCCACAGGCTGGGGCACGGTCTGCAATACAGCCAATGTCCAGCCCGGTGATTCAGCCGCAGTATACGGACTGGGCGGTGTAGGCCTGAATGTTCTGCGCGCCCTTGCACTCAGACACGCCTATCCCATCTTTGCAATCGATCTTGAAGGCAGCAAAAAAAGTATGGCCATGGAATTCGGCGCAACCCATTTTATTGACAACTCAAAAGAAGACCCGGTACGAGTGATCCAATTGGCCACCGGCGGTGTGGAAATGCCGGATGGTACAATCATGGGCGGCGGTGTGGATTATTCCTTTGAAGCAATTGGTGACCCCGGGGCACAGATCCAGGCTTACTGGTCCAGTGGTATCGGTGGGAAAATCGTTTTCCCGGGAATCACACCCCATGACCAGCCCACCAACCTGCCGCTGATGCTGCTTCCACTTCACCAGAAATCCATCCTCGGGAACCTTTATGGTGCCATTTCCACCCATATCGATATCCCGAGAATGACCCAACTGGCCAAAACGCATGACCTGAAACTGGATAAGCTGATCACCAAAAAATTCAAACTGGAAGAAATTAATGACGTGGCCGAAGCCATGGAAAAACGCCAGATCAAAGGTCGTTGGGTCTGTGAATTTGATTAAATTTCGGAATTGCTGTCCAAAGGGTTAAACAGCAATTTCAATAGAACGACGCAAAATATAAGGAGATGGATGTGAAATTTATCAACATCAATATGACAGACAAAACGCTACGGATCAAAGACGTACCGCAGGCGTATATGGGCTTGGGCGGCAGGGGGCTGACATCAACCGTTATTAATGCGGAAGTTCCCCCAAAATGTGATCCCCTGGGCCCGGATAACAAACTCATAATCGCGCCCGGGGCCTTGAGCGGAACAAGTCTGGTCAATACCAGCAGGGTTTCTATCGGTGCAAAAAGCCCGCTGACCGGCACCATCAAGGAAAGCAACGCCGGGGGAACCATGGGGGCAGCCCTGGGGCGGCTCGGTATCACGGCCATAATCATAGAAGGTCAACCAACCGACGATAAGCTCAACACCCTGGTTATAGACCAGACCGGAACACCATGCCTTGTTCCGGCAGATGAATTGAAAGGAATGAGAACCTATGCTGCTGCCGGAAAGCTTTTAAATGAGTATGGAGAAAAAAATTCCATATTGATTATCGGCCCTGCCGGTGAGTACAAATTAAAATCTGCTTCCATCCAGGCTACGGATGTTGATAATCGCCCCTGCAGGGCAGCCGGTCGAGGCGGCTTGGGTGCCGTTATGGCATCAAAAGGTTTAAAAGCCGTTGTGGTCAGTCAGGAAGGGAAAAATGCAGATGCCATTGCGGACCCGGAAGCATTTAAAGAAGCTGCCCGGGAATTCGCTCAGGCCATAAAAGCCCATCCCATGACCGGCCAGATGTTACCGGCATTGGGTACGGCAGGGCTGGTAGCCCCTGTCAACTCCATGGGCGCTTTTCCCAGTCTGAATGCAACCCAGGGGGTGATGAAAGGCTGGGAAAAAATCAGTGGCGAGGCCCTGGCTGAATTGATCGGAAAAAGAGGCGGTAATGCTTCTCACCAGGGTTGTTCCCAATGTATTGTCCGGTGTTCAAATGAATTTGTAGATGAAAATAAGAACTATGTGACATCTTCGCTTGAATATGAAACGATTTGGGCCATGGGCGGCATGACCGGAATTGATGATCTGGATATCATTGCAAAACTGGACTATCTTTGCGATGATATCGGTGTCGATACAATGAATACCGGTGTCGGCATTGCCGTAGCCATGGATGCAGGGAGATTCGGTTTCGGGGACGGCAAGGCTGCCCTTGACCTGGTCGAGCAGATTGCAGAGGGAACCGAGCTGGGAAAAATACTGGGGAACGGTCCGGATGCCGTAGGCAAACACTTCAACCACAAACGGGTGCCGACGGTCAAGGGCCAGAGTATTGCCGCTTATGACCCCAGGGGAATGCAGGGAAATGCCGTAACGTATGCAACCTCTCCCATGGGAGCGGACCATACCGCAGGCAACGTGATCGGGGAATATGTAACCGGAGCCCTTGACCCATTAAAACCCGAAGGTCAGGTTGAAGCCTCAAGAAATACCCAGATCGCCATGGCGGCAGTTGATTGTACGGGTCTCTGCCTGCTGGCAAGTTTCCCCCTGACAACACCCGAGGGTGGGATGGCCTTTTTAAAAGTCATGAATGCCAAATTCGGCCTGCAGCTCGGACCTGATGATATCCCGGCCATGGGCATCCGGGTCTTGAAGGAAGAACTGGCATTCAACCAAAAGGCAGGAATCACAAAGGAGCAGGACCGGCTGCCGGAATTCTTTTATAAAGAACCCCTCCCGCCGCATAACAAGGTTGTCCTCATCACTAACGAGGAAATGGACGGGGCTTTGAATTTTTAACAAAAACAGTATCTCATGCATATTAAAGTAAAATTATTCGGGCCTTTGGGATGGAGTTTTCCAGGATATGATGCTTCAATGGGCATGGATGTCATTCTTCCGGATGGCGCAAGAATCAGCGATCTTCTTGCCCATCTGGAAATCCCTGAAGGCTCCGGGTATCTGGTTTCTATGGACAACAGGGTCAAAAAACCCGAAGACATACTGAAACAGGACGCGGTCCTTCATATCCTTCCGGCATTGGCCGGAGGATAACCAGATGATCAATCGCTGAAACTGAGTTGATTAGAACAAACTAATTCTTATTGAGAAAAGGAAGCACAGAAAAATGGACGAACAAGAAAAAAAAGTAAATGAAAACAATAAAAAAATTGAAGCCAGGGATGACATTTTCGAAACCGAAGAGATTGAAATCGAAGAAATGGCCATAGACGGGATCTGTGGTGTTTACTAATCCATCGGAAGGATCACGCTTTTTATTGGAAAACCAATGAGAACACAAAAGAGATACGTTTTATCATCCGGTACACAGGTGAGACAGGAAGATTTCGGGCTTTTGTTCTATACCATGAGAGGCCCCAGGCTCTATTTTCTGCCCTTGAAACAATGGATTGATCCTTCATTTTTTCAAGGGCGGCATACCCTGAACCAATGGATGGAAGAAAAAAAATCAGATGGCCTGATCACGAGTGATCAGCGTAAAAAAATTGAAACCTGTCTTGAAAAATTAAGTGATAAAGGAGTCATCCTTGAGTGCTAAAATTGCAGCCAGAGGTCTTCGGGCGCCTGTGAACGTTACCTGGGAAATGACGTTGAAATGCAACCTGAAATGCATTCACTGTCTGTCCGATTCCGGAACCCCTGCAGAAAATGAGCTTACCACACAGGAATGCCGGACCCTGATCGATCAATTGACCCAAATGAAAGTATTCCAGGTCAATATTGGCGGCGGTGAGCCTTTTATACGCGAAGATTTTCCGGGCCTTCTCAATTACGCCCATAACAAAGGGCTCGTAACCTGTGTCAGCACCAACGGCGTGCTGATCGATAACAGCCTGGCAAAAGAACTGTCTAAACTGAAAATGCTGTATCTTCAAGTCAGCCTGGACGGTTCCACAGAGGATGTCAATGACCTGATCCGGGGGAAAGGAACCTACAAAAAGATTTTAAAAGGGATTGAAACCCTTTCCCGCCATAAGGTCAGGTTCAGCATCAATACCGTGCTGACCCGGTTGAATTTTCCCCAGCTCGAAGAATTACGGCGCCTGGCTGCGTCATTCAATGCTGAAATGAGGGTATCCCGGTTCCGTCCCTCCGGCCGGGCCAAACACAGTATGGACAAAATCGGGCCTGAAAAATACCAGCTTGAAGAATTTGCCGATTGGCTTGCAGCCCATGATCTGGTGCGAACCGGGGATTCGTTTTTCTGCCTTACCTCGGAAAACCGGAGGAGAAAAGGCCTGGACATGTGCGGTGCGGCAAAAATGACCTGCTGCATTTCGCCGGACGGCAGTGTCTATCCTTGTGCTTTTTTGCAGGAAAACCCTTTTCTGGCAGGGAATGTGAGGGATATGTCGTTCCAGTTCATGTGGGATCATTCCATGGTTTTTTCAAGTCTGAGAAACCTGAGCGTGGATGCCTGTCTCTCCTGTGCGAGATTCGAGGTCTGCCGCGGCGGATGCCCTGCCATGGCCTATCATACCTATCATACCATTCACATGCCGGACCCGGAATGTCTGGTGAATTTAAAAAAAGCCGCAGTGTAAGGTTAAATAAATGTTTGATCATCTTTTCGAACCGCTTAGACTGAAAACCCTTACCCTGCCGAATCGTATCTGTTTTCCGGCGCACCGGACCAATTTTGCAGAAAAAGGCCGCGTCAGCGACCGACTTTGTGCCTATTATGGTCGCAGGGCAGAAGGCGGAACCGGGTTGATCGTTGTGGGAGAACTGTCGATTCATTCCAATGACCGGCCGTGGCAAGCCATGATAGAAACCTATGATACCGGTGTGGTGCCTCAGTTCCGGAAACTGACCCAGACGATTCACAAAGCCGGGGGCATCGTTTTTGCCAACCTGAACCACCACGGATTTCAAAGCAGCGGGGCCATCACCCGCCAGGCATGTATTGCACCATCCCCCCTTTCCGACATTGCATTCGGTCATACGGCCAAAGCCATGGAAACAGAGGATATTGAAACCATTGCGACTGCATTTGCAACTGCTGCAAAACTGGCTCTTGAAGGCGGGTTTGACGGAATCGAAATCGACATGGGACATGCCTCGCTTCTACGGCAGTTCTTAAGTCCCTTGAGCAATCATCGCCGGGATGAATATGGCGGCAGCCTGGACAACCGCATGCGACTGCCCCTTGAAATCATTCATGCAGTCAAAACCGCTGTGGGGAAAGAGGTCCCTGTGGGGATCAGACTTTGTGCCGACGAGATGTTCTGGGGGGCGATCACTTTGGAAGAATCTCTGCACATGGCGGCCGGGTTTGAAGCTTCCGAGCAGGTCGATATGCTCCATGTCAGCGTGGGCACATATTATAACCTTCAATTGCAGAAACCATCCATGCATATACCGGAAGGCCTTGCCCTGGAGGCTGCCCGGAAGCTGAAAGAGGTCCTGCATATACCGGTAATCGGGGCATACCAGATCGATTCTCCTGAAAAGGCTGACAAACTCATTGGAGAAAGGCAGATGGACATGGCAGGCATGATCAGGCCCCTGATCTGTGATCCGGATCTGCCCTTAAAAGCAAAAAGTGGGCGGGCAGATGATATCCGGCTCTGTGTAAAGGATGATAAGGGCTGCATCGGCCGTATCAACCAGTCTAAAACCTTAAGCTGTATCCAGAATCCGGGCGTGGGGTATGAAGGGCAATCAAAGCCCCCAGCACCTGAAAAAATGAAAACCATCTGGGTGGTTGGGGCGGGACCTGCCGGACTTGAAGCAGCCCGTGCCGCCGGAACAAGGGGCCACCAGGTTACCGTGTTTGAAAAAAACGACAGGCCCGGCGGACAGCTCAACCTCCAGACCAAAGGCTCGGGACGTATGGGGCTTCAGGAAATTACCCGGTATCTGTGTCACCGGCTGTCTCAATTGAAAATACCCATTAAAATCAACACGACGGTAACTCTGGAAATGGTTCGCCGGCAAAGACCCGACGCCGTCATCATTGCAACCGGATCAGTTCCTGTAAACAGGCCTGTTCCCGGTATTTACGAACCGCCCTTTGTTCAAAATGTCCGGTATATTCTCGAAGCCCGGTATCCTGTCGGAGACAGAATCCTGTTTGTGGATGAACACGGGGGGCATCATGCCACCGCCACGGCAGAATTCCTGGCCGGCCAGGGGAAAAAAGTGGACCTTATCACCAGTGAGCTTTTTATCGGGGTTGAACTGGCCTCCCTCGGAGATCTTTATCTGACGCGGCAGCGCCTTCTCCAGAAAGGGGTGACCTTTACAACCGATGTACGGGTAGATAAAATTGAAAACGGCATTGTCTATGCGAAAAGTATATATTCCAACCGGCTG
>JAABTB010000122.1 GCA_011390085.1 Desulfobacula sp. | reverse complement strand
AGTGGATGCGGGAGCCGGGGATGAGCCCCAGGATGGCGGAATCCGGAAAATTGTCGGTGCCGGGAAAGCCGAATCGCGTGCTGCCTTTCCAGGGTCCCACAATGAGCATGGTCAGGAAATCGGCGCAGATATAATTGAGCATCAGGGTTGAAATGACCTCGTTAATGGAAAACCGGATTTTCAATATGGCCGGGATGATTCCCCACAGGGCTCCGCCCGTGAACCCGGCAAGAAACATCAGGGGCACCATGATATAAGACGGCAGATGATCTCCCAAAAAGAGGCTGGTCCAGGCGGCAAAGATCGCACCCATGAGCAGTTGGCCCTCGGCGCCGATATTCCAGAATTTTGCACGGAAGGCAAGGGTGAGGCCGGAACCGATGAGGATCAAAGGGATGGCCTTGGTCAGGGTTTCCTTGAAACCGTAGAAGGACCCGAAGGAGCCGGAAAAGATCTTAAAAAGGGCATAAAAGGGGTTCACCCCCAAAAAGAGGAAAACCAGCCCGATCATGAAAAGCCCGGCAACAAGGGATAAGAGATTGGTCATAAAGGACCGGCCGGCACTGATATCGTATCGATCCGTAACGCTGAATTTTATCATTGGTTTTTCCCCAAGGCCTTCATATTCTTTTTGATCCGGCCATCATGAGTCCGATATCATTGAGGCGACTGTCACCGGAATCCAGGATGGCCATGAACTCGCCGTCGAAAATAACGGCAATGCGGTCACACAGTTCAAATATTTCTTCCAGATCTTCGGAAAAGAGCAGAACCGCACTGCCGGTTTTCCGAAGCCCCAGCAAATGGTTTCTCATGAATTCCGTGGCCCCTATGTCCAGACCGTAGGTGGGGTGGGAGGCCACCAGCAGTTGAGGTTTTTCACTGATTTCCCGGCCCAGGATGAGCTTCTGGATATTTCCGCCGGAAAGGTTCCGGATCTGGCTGTGGATGGAATGGGCGGATACATTAAAATCATCCATCAGGTTTTTGGCGTGGTCTTTCACGTCTTTGTATTTCAAAAAATACCGCTTTGAAAATTTTTTCAAATGATGCTGTTTTAAGATGGCATTGTCATAGAGAAACAGACCCGGCGCAATGCCGAAGCGGATGCGTTCCTCAGGCACATGGGAAACCCCCTGGTCATAAATATGCCGGGGTGAGGTATTGGTGATGTCCCGGTTATTGATCCGGATCTTCCCGGATTCCGCCTTCCGGATGCCGGTGACGGCTTCAGCCAGCTCCCGCTGCCCGTTGCCGGATACCCCTGCCACGCCGAAGATTTCATTTTCAAAGACCTCAAAGGAGATATCTTTCAGCACAGGCAGGCCCTTATCCCCCACAACGTTCAAATGTTCCACCGATAAAATCTGATTCCCCCTGACGATTTTTTCCCGTTGGATGTTAAACACCACATCCCTTCCCACCATCATCCGGGCCAGGGAGATTTTGTCCGTATCCCGGGTCAGGGCGCTGCCGGCGATCCTGCCTTTCTGAAGCACCAGAACCCGGTCGCAGATATCCATGATTTCATCCAGCTTGTGGGAAATAAAAATGACCATGTGGCCCTTGGCTTTCATTTCTTTTAAGATGGAGATCAGTTCTTTGATTTCCTGGGGGGTCAGGACGGAGGTGGGTTCGTCCAGAATCAGGAGGTCGGCGCCGTTCAAAAGGGCTTTGATGATTTCCACCCGCTGTTGTTCCCCGGCGGACAGTTGCCAGATTTTTTTTGTCAGATCGATATTGAAATCAAAGGATGCTGAAAATTTTTCTATTTTTTCCCTGATTTTTACGGTGGGAAAGAAAAACGGCGTGTCTTTATGGCTTAAAGCTATATTTTCAAGAACGGTGTGGTTTTGAATGAGCATGAAATGCTGGTGTACCATGCCGATACCCAAGGCAATGGATTCAAGCGGGTTATGGATCCGGACAGGGGTGTCGTTGATTCGGATTTCGCCCGCATCCGGCTGGTAAAGGCCGTACAGAATATTCATCAGGGTTGTTTTTCCGGCTCCGTTTTCACCCAGGAGTCCCAGGATTTCACCGGATTCAATAGAGAAACTGATATCCTGATTGGCTGGAATGCCGTGAAATGATTTTGAGATGCCCCTCATTTCAAGACGTTTATTTTTTCTCATAATCCTCTTTAATTAAAAAAGCCGGGAATGAATTCCCGGCTTTCTAGGATTTTATTCAAATTACTTGGGAATGGTGCCTTCCACATTATCCACATAATACATAATGCTCAGAAGGTCCTCTTTTGAAGCCTTGGTTCCGGCCGGGATCATCTCTTTGCCCTGGTTGTCGCTGATGGGTCCGGTAAAGGGGTCAAATACGTCAACTCCCTGCTGCATCTGTTCATAGCGTTTCATGACAAGGTCATAGGCAGAAATTTTGCCGAAGTCCGATGTATCCACCATGGCTTCTTTGAGGGCAGGAATAAATTTGGGGTTAACGGGGTCGGTCTCATTTCCGCCCAGGATGGCGGCTTTTTCTTTGGCCAGCCACCAGATGTCCTCATTGGTCCAGGTTTTGTTGTTAATATCTTCAAAGATTTTGGCATAGATCCCGCCCCAGTCCATGAGCTGTCCTGAAACCACCGAATCCACCCCGTAATTCTGCATGGCGGAATAATGGCTGAAGGTATAAATCTGGTTGCCTTTTTCCGTATGCCGCTGTCCCACTTCAATGACGGCGGGGGTATCTTCCGTAAAGGCAAGAGCGTCACAGCCTTCGGCGATGAGGGCTTCGGCGGCCTCTTTGGCCTTGTCCGGCCCATACCAGGCATAGATCCATTTGACATTGACCTTGGCTGCGGGGTTGGACACCTTGACCCCCAGGGCAAAGGCGTCAATATGCCGAACCACTTCAGGAATGGGGAAGGCGCCGACATAACCGATCTTGCTTGTTTTGCTCAAAGCCCCGGCCATGATGCCGTTCAAATAATACATCTGGTAAAGATCGCCAAAATAAGTCCCCACGTTGGCGGAGCGTTTAAACCCGGAACAATGCATGAAAAGCTTGTCCGGATAACGGGTTCCGGCTGCCACCGTATCTTCCATGTATCCGAAACTGGTGGTCAGAACCACGTCACATTTCTGTTCCTGGACCAACCGGTCAATCATCCTGGAGCTGTCTGCTTCAGGCACGGCTTCCACATAAACGGTCTCAAGCCATGGAAATTTTTTTTCCACGAATTTTCTTCCCAGGTCATGGGCATGGGACCAGCCGTAATCCCCCACAGGACCGACATAAATAAATCCGGCTTTCATTTTTTTGCCCGCTGCTTCAGTTGCCGGGGCGACTGCAGGCTCCTTGGTCAGGACATCGACTCGTTTGGACAATTCATCTACTTTCTGAGATAATGCGGTAACCTGCTGTTCAAGTTTGGATGTATCCACCTGGGCATTATCACAGGAGATGAGGAAAAAGCTGAACAGGAAAAAAACGAACAAGGGTAGGGCAATATACGGTTTTTTCATTTTTTAGGGCTCCTTTATTTAAATGGATTCAAAATTTTTCGAATAATACGATAGTTTACGGTTTCCAGTCAACACTTATGATCCCTAAATTTTAGGCGGCAGATAAAAATCAAATGGCAATTTTATCCAAGACAGGATAGGCTGGATAAAGGAAAAAAGAGTATTTGCAAAGGGTCGTAACCGGGCTCTGAGAAAAACAGGGTCAGGGAAATAAAAGACTATATTCAAGACTATTATGATACCGATCTTTCCCTGGATGAGCTGAGCCGGACAGCCGGGATTACACCAGGTCAGTTCAGCAAGACAAAAAGGAAAAAACATGAAAGAAACAGAACCTGAAACGAAAAAACTCATTATTGTTCCGAGGGCAGAAGCGGTCTTCTGGATGGACAAAAACGGAACCTGGCACAATGAACATGGAAAATTCGAACATCCGAGAATCATCCGGTATTTTAATTCGGCCATTAAAAAAGATGAAAACGGATATTATGTCCATCAGGAAACCTGCGAATGTGAAGAAAAAGTCTATTTCCCCCATGAGGATACGGCCCTCTTTGTTGTGGATATCGCCCCGGCCGGTAAGGGCCTCGAGTTCCTTTTAAACAATACGGACAGGATGGCCCTGGAAGACGGGACGTTTTTCATGGCCTCGGACAATCTGTATTTTCAGACACCCTTGCACAGGATAAAATTTTCATCCCATGCCCTTGTCAAAATTTCAAAATTCATTGAAGAAGAAAATGGAAAGCTTAGCCTTCTGATAAACGATAAAACCTATCCGATTCTGTCATCGGACGATGATTCGGAAGTTTGATTTTTTTTTGGAAAGAGCAATTTTATCCAAGTAAACCGGTGATTCACAGGGCATAATCGGCCTGTTTTATTAAAATAGATAAAATAGATAAGGAAAATCATTACCCATTCTTTTCCTGGCATCGGGCCTCCGTTACACCAGCGCCATTGAAGCCGGGATCATCACCAGCACCTCCCCTGCCATGATGGCCGTGGTCACCTTTATTTTCTTCAGGGATGACAAAGACCGTGAAAAAAATGACGGCCTTTTATTTTTCCACCCCGGTTCTGGCTTCCACCCCTTTTGTATAATAGTGTTTGATTTCTTTCATTTCCGTTACCAGGTCCGCCAGGTCAATCAGTTCTTGGGGCGCATAGCGGCCGGTGAGAATGACTTCAACATGGCCGGCCCGGTTCAGCAATATCGTTTTCAGGTCTTCAAACCGGAATAAACCAAAATACACGGCAATATTGGCCTCATCCAGGACAACCACATCATATTCTCCGGATCCGAGAAGGGTCCCCATTTCCTTTAAACCTGCCAGGGCAGCGGCGTAATCTTCCCGGTCCGGTTTCGAATCAATAAAACATCCTCGGCCATACTGTCGTACAACGATATTTGGGATTGTTGCCAAAATATTCAGTTCGCTGTAATGCATCCCTTTGATGAACTGACCGATAAAGACTTTTTTCCCAGCCCCGGCGGCCCTTAGACAAAGACCTAAAGCAGCCGTGGTTTTGCCTTTTCCGTTACCGGTATAAACCTGGATATATCCTTGGTCCTTATTTATTCTTTTTTTGATAAAAGATACCTCTTTCCTGGCGTGCGGTTTCGATTTTATCTTCTGCTTCCAGGACACATAGGTATTTATTGATTTCATTGATGTGCAGCCCCAGTAAGGCTGACAGATCATCAAGGGTGCAGGGCCGCCTTAAAAGGGTTTCCATAATGGCGGTTTCCGTATCTTCCCGGTATGACCGGATATTTTTACGCTGGGGAAAAGCTGCAATGATGTTGATATTGTCCATTCCCCAGAATTCACGGATACTTTCCAGTTCTTTTCTCGTGGCCCCCTTCAGGTCCTCAAGGGTACCGGGTCTGTCCAGGGTATTGAGCTGGACGGCATCGGGCCGGATTCGCAATATGGCGTTTTTAAGGGCCGTCAATTCCTGCTCATTGTCATTATACCCCGGCAAGATAAATATTTCGAGCCATATTTGACCCTTAAACGCCTGCCTGAAATCAACCAATCCTTGAATATACGGATCAATTTTTAACGTTTCCTGCGGCCGGTTGATTTTCTTGAAACCCTTGTCGGTGGCCGAGTCCAGAGAGGGAAGCACCACGTCGGCATCCATGAGGGCGTCTCTGACGGCCTTGTCGTGCAGCAGGGTTCCGTTTGTTAGAACCGCCGTCGGGATATGGGGTTTGTTTTGTTTTATGAATTGAAGGACGTCTTTGATGCAGGTATTGAGGGTGGGCTCCCCCGAACCGGAAAAGGTGATATAGTCCGGGTCGGGATGGGTGTTAAAATAATGGGTGAGTTCTTCTTTAATCTTGTCAAACCGGATGTATTCTTTTCTTTCAAGGGTGAGCCGGGTTGTTTTTCCGACCTCGCAATACACACAATCCAGTGAACAGATTTTTTTGGGAACCAGATCAACGCCCAGGGACATGCCCAGGCGTCTGGACGGCACAGGGCCGAATAAATAGTGATACATGGCAGCTCTCTTTATTTTTATGAAATGGGGCCATCCCCTTTCATGAGTTGAAAAATTCCCGTCAGGGGGTTTTTTGATTCAATGCAAAAGGGGGTCTCCTGTTCCGGCAAAGTGAATTCAAGCTGCCGGCAATGGAGCCCCAAGCACGCATAGGATTTTTGGGTCCGCAGATACTCAATGGATCTTGCAGAGCCGTAGCGCGTATCCCCTGTCACGGGATGGCCGGAAAGCTTGGCATGCCTCCGGATCTGGTGCTTTCGCCCGGTTACCGGTTCGACGTCCAGCAATGCATAATGGGGGCTCTGCTCCAGTATTTTGTACCGTGTTCGGCAAGGCACCCGCTTCCCTTCCCCTGCGGGATTGTTTCTTCCGCCCGCGGTTTTGGACAGGGGGAAATCCCAGACCTGGTATTCAGAGCCTTCATCCCTTGAAATAAAATTCCCGTGAACCAGGGCCGTATATCTTTTTTTTACCAGCCCTTTGACAAACTGGGTCGAAATTTCTTGCAGGGCCTTGTCGTTGACGGAAAAAAGGATCACTCCGCCGGTTTCCCTGTCCAGCCGGTGAACCGGCTGGACCTTAAAGAAAGAGGAGATGCCGAGCTGATCCATGAGCAAAGGCTCGGACCCGATCTTTTGGAAGAGAACAGACACCAGGTCCTGCCCCGGATCATTGTGAACACTGATCCCGCAGGGTTTATCCACGGCCAGCCAGCCTTTTTCAACCCTGAGGATATGGACCTGCGGCATGGCCGGGGGAGTCTGCGGGTTTGTCATAATTACCTCACCGTTCCATGGGGATGGTGTTTATGCTGCATCAGATGCGCCGGATCGAATCCACGATGAACGGGGTGCACCGGACGGCAATGCTTTGTTTTTTGACCCAGATCCGGACCATGGACACGGATTCC
>JAABTB010000121.1 GCA_011390085.1 Desulfobacula sp. | reverse complement strand
CCCATTGCGATTTATCCGGGCTGTGAAGAACAGTATAAGAACGTTATTCAAAAAATTTTTGAATATGTCCGTCCCGAAACCATTGTCTGGATCAGTCTGGGCACCTTTCGTTTCATGCCGGGATTAAAATCGGTCATGGAAAAAAGGTTTCCCGCATCCACCCTCTGCTATGGTGAATTCATTCCGGGGCTTGACAATAAGATGAGATATTTCAAACCCTTGAGAATCCATATCTATAAAGAAATAATAGCCGCTTTAAAAGCATATGCCCCGGATGTTTTTCTCTATTTTTGCATGGAAGATGAGGAAGTCTGGGAAAAATGCCTGGGTTTTTTCCCAGGAAAAGAAGGAGAACTCGCCCGGTTGCTGGACCGAAGCGCTGCCGGGCATTGCAGCCTGAACAAGGCCTTCCTATGAAAGGGGCGGTATGAGTGATGATCAATCCGTATTCCGGCGTCAGCCATGTCAAGGCCAGGTTCATCCCAAAATGATTCGATATCTTGCATGAAGAAGTTTATCTCGGCAGGGTTATGGATGATGGGCGGTTCCTTTTTTGCATTATCGTCCGGTATCCTGGCGGTTTGCCTTTTCACCCTGCCCAGGGAAAGAACCTTCAAGATTGCAAGAATCCTTTTTAAAATTCTGATCCGGATCATGGGCATAAGGCTGTCCGTTATTGGAAGGGAACATATTAAAAAAGATCAGCCCTATCTGATCATGGGAAATCACCAGAGCCTGTTTGATGTCTTTGTGATCCCTGCCGCCATTCCCATCTGCTTTGTCGGCATTGAGGCGGCCTATCATTTTTCTTTCCCGGTCTGGGGATATCTGATCCGGAAATGGGGCTGCATTCCCATTGAAAGAGAAAACCTTACAAAGGCTATTTTGAGCCTTGATCAGGCAAGGAAAACCCTTTCCGCCATGAGTATCGGTGTTCTGCCCGAAGGGCACAGAACAAGGACGGGGGCGATGGGACCTTTCAAAAAGGGGCCTTTTTATCTGGCCAAAGAGGCCGGGGCTGATATTCTCCCCTTTGGTATTCACGGATTATTTGAATTTAATCCCAAGGGCAGTTTTTTATTGAATCCGGGAAAGGTCACCGTAAATATCGGCAGGCCCATCCCCTTTGAGGCGTTTAAGGATCTTTCGCCTGAAGAACTCAAAAATTATCTTTTTGATATCATATCCGGATTAAGCCAAAAAAAAGAACCGGGCAGATGAGATTTCCATCTGCCCGGTTCAGGTCCTTATTTATTCTTTTTCAGCATTCACTTTTTCAATCACTTTTTTGGCCAGATCAGCCGGAACTTCATCGTATTGTTCAAATTCCATGGAAAAGGCTCCCCGGCCTGCGGTCATGGAGCTTAGATCCGGGGCATAGCGCAGCATTTCCGCCATGGGAACCAGGGCATTGATAATCTGCTTGTCTCCCTCGGAGTCCATGCCGATAACCCGGCCGCGCCGGGAATTCAGATCTCCCATGATATCGCCGGTGGTGTCTTCCGGGGCCTTTACGGAAACCCTCATGATGGGTTCCAACAAGACAGCTTTGGCGTCAGCGGCGGCGTTTTTAAAGGCAATGGTGCCGGCCAGCTTAAATGCCATTTCAGAAGAGTCCACGGCATGATAGGAACCAAAATCAACGGTAACCCGGAAGTCCACACAGGGGAATCCGGCAAGAATTCCTGTTTTGGAAGCTTCCCTGACCCCTGCTTCAACGGCCGGGATATAGTTTTTCGGGATAACACCGCCCACGATTTTATCAACAAATTCAAACCCTGAGCCGCTTGGAAGGGGTTCCAGCACAATCCAGCAGTCGCCGTACTGGCCATGGCCACCCGACTGTTTTTTGTGCCGGCCCTGAACCCGGATCTTTTTCTTGAAGGTTTCCCGGTAAGCCACCTTCGGGGTTTCGATATCCATACCCACATTGAATTTTCTCTGGATTTTTTCAGCCGTCACTTCGATGTGAACAAGACCTCTGCCGGACAGGATGGTCTGCCGGGTTTCCTCTTCCCGTCTGAGCTGAAGCCCTGTGTCTTCATCAAGGATCTTCCGGATGGCCTCATGAATTTTATCTTCATCATTCTTGGCCTTGGGTTTGATGGCAAAAGAAATAACCGAGGGCATGGGTTTGGGAGCAGGAATCTGAATGGCTCTGCCACCGGTTAACGTATCTCCGGTCAAGGTCTCTTTGAGTTTCGCCACAGCCACAATGGAACCCGGAATTGCGGAAGTAACGGGTTTCTGCTCTTTACCGGCGATCTCTAAAAGCTGAGAAAATCTTTCTTTGGTGTCTTTTGTTGTATTCACCACATTGCCTTCTTTGCCGAGGCTGCCGGAGATGACCCTGAAAAGGGACAGTCTTCCTGCATAGGGATCAACAATGGTGCAGAAAACAAAGCCGCAGAATTCGGCATCCGGGTCCGGAGAAACAATGACGTCCTCTCCCTTGGAATCCTTGGCAATCCAGTCCCCCCGATCCAGGGGAGACGCCATATAATCAATGATAAAATCAGATATGGTTTCGACGCCGATCATTTTGGTTGCAGAACTACAGATGGCCGGGTAGAATTCGGCATCCAGGACTCCCTGTCGACATGTTGCTTTCAAATCGGCTTCTGCTATTTTTTCGCCTTCCAGGTATTTTTCAAGCAATTGATCATTGAGTTCGGCAATATTCTCAATAAATTCTTCTTTTGCCATTTCCATGTCGTCGGCCATATCGGACGGGATATCCACCTTGCTGACTTTTCCGTCTGCGCTGTATTCAAAGGCCTGGCCCGAGATGATATTAACAAATCCTTTAAAATTAGTTTCAGATCCGATGGGATAACAAACAGGGATGATTTTCTTTTTAAGCGCTTTTTTGCAGGCTTCGATGCAGGATGCAAAATCAGCTCTTTCCCTGTCCAGTTTATTCACAATAACAAAGCCGGGAAGGTTGTATTCCAGAGCACTGGCGCCTGCTTCTTCCGTCATGGCGGAAGGACCGCCGACCCCGTCAATGACAAAAGCCAGGCTGTCTGCAACAGGAAAACACGTTTTAGAAGCAGAGAAAAAATTCTGATCACCAGGAGTATCCATCAACGTAATGGTATGTTTATTATGAGTATATTTAATAAATGAAGTATTGATGCTCTGCTGTTTCCGGGTCTCTTCGGGCTGGAAATCCATAACGGTATTGCCTTCTTCAACCTTTCCAAGACGGCTGATAACTCCGGCTTTAAACAGCATCGCTTCAGCAAGCGTGGTCTTTCCAGATCCTCCGTGACCAGCCAGAGCTATGTTTCTCATGGTTTTGATGTCTTCGCTCATTACCGCTCCTTATTAACAATTAATAAATAGTTTTATTTAAATAATCAAATTTAAATAAAAATCATAGTCCTATTTTAAATTTTCTTTATAATTTAAGGATAGGATATATTCCATATTTCCTTTCGGGCCTAAAATAGGGGAGGGCACAACAAGGTTGATCCGGTATCCGCGTTCCTGAAAAAAAGCCTTTATACCTTCGATCACCTTTTCTCTGACTTCAGGATCTTTCACCACTCCTCCCTTGCCGATATTTTGTTTGCCGGCTTCAAACTGAGGTTTGATCAATGCCAGGACCAAGGTCTCGTTTCTCATGAATTTTTCAGCAGACGGAATCACAATCTTAAGAGAAATAAAAGAAGTATCTGCAACAACCAGGTCCACTTTTTCATTGATCCGCTCATAGGGCATATACCGGATATTGGTCCTTTCAATCACAACAACTCTTGGGTCCTGCCTTAAGGTCCAGTCCAACTGCCCGTATCCAACATCCACGGCATAGACTTTTTGGGCACCATAATGAAGCAGGCAATCGGTAAAACCTCCGGTGGAAGCGCCGATATCAAGGCAGGTGAGTCCCTTTACCGATACAGGAATGGTTTGCAAGGCTTTTTCCAATTTTAAGCCGCCTCGGCTGACATAAGGATTATCATCCTCTTTGATCAGAATTTTTGCCTGAACGGAAACCGATACCCCGGGCTTATCCACCGGTATATCATTAACCCATACTTTACCCGCCATGATCAGGGCACTTGCCCGATGACGGGATTTGACAAGGCCCTTGTCCACAATCAGCGTATCAAGCCTTGCCTTATAATTTTTATTTTCTTTAGATATCTTTTCCGTCATAAAGTTCAAAGGCAGCCTTCATAATGGCAATGCTGTCCACTTCATAATCCCGCCTCAAAACGTCTGAGGGGCCGTGTTCCACAAAGCAATCCCTTATGCCGATTCTTTTAAGCGAAAACCCCGTGATTCCTCTGTCGATAAGCATTTCAAGCACGGCGGATCCAAACCCGCCGTCAAGAACATGTTCTTCCACAGTAATAATTTTATTGATTTTAACCGCGTAGCTTCCGATCAGATCGGCATCCAGGGGTTTTACAAATCTTGCATTGATAATGGTGGAGCGGATATTCTTCTCCTCCAAAAGCCGGCCCGCTTTTACAGCCTCACATACGGATTTTCCAACGGCAATGATGAGAAGGTCATCCCCCTCGCAAATCACCTCGCCTCGCCCAATTTCAAGGGGCAGGGGGTTCTCGTCTATTTTTACGCCGGCCCCCATTCCTCTCGGATATCTTAATGCCACGGGACCGTTGTGCTGAATGGCCGTCACCAGCATCCGGGCAAGTTCATTTTCATCTTTGGGGGCCATGATGGTCATATGGGGCATGCACCGAAGATAGGAATAATCAAATAAGCCGTGATGGGTAGGCCCGTCTTCACCGACGATTCCTCCCCGGTCAATGGCAAATACAACCGGATGGGCATCAATGCAGACATCATGAAGGATCTGATCAAAGGCCCGCTGTAAAAAAGTGGAATAGATGGCAACGACGGGTTTTAATCCCCTGGATGCAAGTCCTGCCGAAAAAGTCACGGCATGCTGTTCTGCAATACCCACATCAAAAAACCGGTCCGGAAACGCTTTTGAAAATTCGATAAGCCCGGTTCCTTCCGGCATTGCAGCGGTCACGGCAACAATTTTTGAATTCTTCTTTCCCAGATTCACCATCTGGCTGCCGAATACCTGGGTATAGGATGGGATTCCATTGGGTTTGGCATTACTTTTGCCCGTATCAATTGCAAAAGAGCCTACCCCGTGGAAATACACTGGATTTTTTTCAGCAGGCGCATACCCTTTCCCTTTTATGGTGGTGACATGCAGAAGAACCGGATCTTTTGGATTTTTGATATTGGTCAGAATATCAATCAAATGATCCAGGTTATGGCCGTCAATGGGGCCGAAATAATCGAAGTTAAAAGCTTCGAACAGCATCCCCGGCGTAACAAAGGTTTTAAAGGATTCTTCGGACCGCTTGGCAATCTGATAAATATCATCTCCTATTCTGGGTAAGGATTTCAAAAAGGTTCCAAACTGATTTCTCATGGACTGGAGATATTTGGCTGAAAATGTGCGGCTTAAAAAGGAAGACAGGGCGCCGACATTGGGAGAAATCGACATATCATTATCATTCAGGATCACGATAAGATTGCGTTTTTTCAGATCACCGGCCTGGTTTAAACCTTCATAAGCAAGGCCCGCCGTCAGAGACCCGTCTCCTATGACCGATATGACATCAGACTCATCCCCGTTCAGATATTTGCCATAACAGACGCCCAGCCCGGCTGAAATGGATGTAGAGGAATGACCCACGGTGAAACCGTCATATGGGCTTTCCTTGATTTTTGTAAATCCTGAAAGGCCTTTATACTGTCGAAGGGTGTCAAAGCGCTTATTTCTTCCGGTGAGAAGTTTATGGGCATAGGCTTGATGTCCGACATCCCAAATTAAGGTATCCTTGGGCAGATCAAACACATAATGGATGGCCAGCGTCAATTCGACTGCACCCAGGCTCGAAGCAAGATGTCCGCCGTTTTTTGATACAACATCAATAATACGATTTCGAATTTCATTTGCCAGAAGCCGGAGTTCTTTTCTGCTAAACTGCTGAATATCCCCGGAATTTTTTATTTGTTCAAGAAGAGCCAAAATCCATTACCCTTTTATCATTATCATCAGTGGTCCCTGTTAATCACATAGTCGGCAATTGCCCTTAAAGGCATTCCTTTTTCATTAAAGTGGTAAAGAGATTCAATCGCTTCATTCATGAGATCTTTTGCAAATTTTTTCGATGCATCCATCCCAATGATGGACGGAAAAGTCATTTTTTCATTCAATAGATCAGATCCTGCCGACTTCCCCATCATGCTTGGATCACCTTCCACATTTAAAATATCATCCACAACCTGAAATGCGAGGCCTATTTTATCTCCAAAAACCGTTAACCGGCGGATGGTTTCCGGATCAGCTCCGACACTCAGTGCCCCGGATTCAATACTGACCGTGATCATTTTTCCTGTTTTCAGGGAATGCATGGTTTTAAGATAGGCCAGGCTATCGCCGGATCCAAAATTCGGGGATTGCATATCCAGCATCTGGCCTTCAATCATGCCCATAATACCGGCTGCCTGTGAAAGTTTGGAAATCAATTGCATCCGGATAGAACTTTCGGGATAAACTTCAAATATCGTTTCAGGTTGACTGATGATATAAAAGGCATGGGTTAATAAAGCATCCCCGGCCAGGATAGCCGTTGCTTCGGAAAATTTTTTATGACAGGTCGGCAATCCCCGCCTTAGATCATCGTTATCCATGGCAGGCAAATCATCATGAATGAGGGAATAGGTATGAATCATTTCAATGGCGCAGCAGGCGGGCAGGGCAATTCGTTCCGAATTTTCTTGACAGGCCTCGGCAGCAGCCAATGAGAGAATAGGGCGAAGCCTTTTGCCTCCTGAAAGGAGAGAATGTTCCATGGCCATGATCAGTTCTCGTTTTTTATCAAACCGGTTCAAAATCATACCCAGATAATGGTTTATCAGGATTT
>JAABTB010000120.1 GCA_011390085.1 Desulfobacula sp. | reverse complement strand
GTAACAATGGCAAGGGAAGAGAACCAATTAACCGGCGCGGAAAGTCTGCAGCAAACCAGGACATTCGGCAAAGTCAGGTGCCACAACCCAAGTTGCATGGAGCGTATCGTTCCTGAACAAGGCGCAGACCATGCCAAATGCGCAACCTGCGGCATGGAATTTCGTATTTTCTGGGTCAATCCCAAACTACCGAGAATCAGAGGACCGGTCTGGGACGTAAACAGAAAGATTGCACAGGACCGTTTCAAAGAAGTAACTGAGGCTAAATCCAAGACTGAAAAAAAGGGGGGCAAATAACATGGCATTAGACAGAAAGATCGCCTATATCAATCTGACCACAGGCGACATTGAGATAAAGCCCATACCAATGGAAGTCAGGAAAAAATTTCTGGGCGGCAGGGGCCTTGACGCCTACCTGCTTTACAACCATACGAAAAAGGGATGTGATCCGCTTGGACCCGACAACGCGCTGATCATCAGCGGCGGAATTCTGTGTGCCACTTTAGCATCCGCCACCGCCAGAACCCATGTAATGGCAAAATCGCCACTTACCGGGCTTCTGGGAAGCTGCAACATGGGTGGTTTTTTTGCACCTGAAATGGCCTGGGCCGGATTCCACCACCTGGTCATAAAAGGCAAAGCGAAAAAACCATGCTACATTTATATCAACAATGGTAAAATCGAAATCAGGGATGCGGCGGGCATCTGGGGAAAAACCGTTACCGACGCCCAATGGGCCATTCATGATGAATTGAATGACAAAGAAGTGAAAAGTCTTGTCATCGGACCTGCCGGTGAAAATCTGGTGGCCTTTGCCAATGTGATGACCGGTGTCAAAAATGCCGGTGGCAGAACCGGTATGGGTGCTGTCATGGGATCCAAGAATTTGAAGGCTGTGGCCTGCCGCGGCACCATGGACGTCAAGATCACCCATCCCGTAGAAGCACTGGAATACAATAAAAAATTCATCGAGCAGATCACCGGTGCAAAAGTTAGCCAGACCCAGGGCACTTTGGGCACACCATTTATCTGGGGCGCCACCAATTCCTGGGGCGGTGTCAGGACGGAAAATTTCAGGTACAACCAGCTGGAATATGCCGATGACATCGAACCGGAACGTATTGATGAAATCGCCACTGAAACCATGGGACCCTACCATATGGCCGGCTGCTTCGGCTGCCAGGTTCACTGCCGTGCCCAGTATAAAATCCCGACCGGAAAATACAAGGGAAAATACGACGAAGGTCCGGAATACACCTCCCAGGGAGCTTTTGGCGCAGAAGTCGGGTGCCGGAGCGCGGAAACGGTTCTCGCGGGCAACCATCTTGTGGATCAGTTCGGCATGGACAACCTTGAAACCGGCAGCATCATTTCATGGGCCATGGAATGTTTTGAAGAAGGCCTTATCACCAAAGATCAGACAGACGGCATTGATTTGCGCTTTGGCAATGATGAAGCCGTCCTGGAAATGATCGAGCGCATCTGCTACCGCAAGGGATGGCTGGGCGACGTTCTGGCAAAAGGTGGTATCCCGGCCTCTAAGGATATAGGGAAAAACTCCTTTGATTATCTCATCCAGGTAAAGGGTATGAACAACCTTCACTCTGACGAAAGGGCCACCCCCGCACTTGCACTTAATATAGCCACCTCATCCAGAGGGTCCGATCACCTGAGAAGCCGGCCGGCCATCGACCTCTACCATCTGCCGGAAAAGGTTCTACGCAAAATCTACAGCACACCGGTTCCCTATGATGGCCCCTTAAGTTCTGAACATACCGAATATGTGGGCAAACCCTGGCAGGTCTTCTGGCAGGAAAACTGCTACATGGCCGTGGACAGTCTGGGTATCTGCAAATACCACACCACTTTCCTTGGCGCCACCCTGCCCAATTTCGAAAACTGGCCCAAGGTGCTCTACTTGAACACCGGAATTGAGATGACGCCCAAGGAGATCTGGGAAGTCGCAAGAAGAAACAACATGATGGAACGGTTGTTCAATCTTAGGGAGGGGGCAAACCGCAATGATCCGGAAAAAGGTGATGTGCTGAATCATCGCTATCATGATGAACCTTGTAAGAGGGGAGCCATCGACGTTATCGGAAGATATATTGTCAAAGAGAAATTCGATAAAATGGTCGATGAATTCTATGAACACAAAGGGCTGGACAAAAACGGTATTCCCAAAAAGAGTACGCTGAAAGAACTTGGCCTGGAAAACGAACCCTCACATCTGCTGTAACGGGCAGTTCGGATAGAAAAGGAGAACACAATGCAATCAAATAGCAAGGTTTTAATGATAAATCATGAAAAATGCACCGGATGCAGACTTTGTGAACAGGTTTGTGCGGTAAAGCACCACGGTTCATCCAACCCGAGCCGAAGCCGCATTCGCGTATTGAAATGGGAGATGGAAGGGCTTTATGTACCTGTCTCCTGTCAACAATGCCAGGACGCGCCCTGTCTGAACGGATGCCCTGTCGGCGCCATTTCCCGTAACGAAGAGCTGAACCGGGTTGAAGTGGATTACGACGTCTGCATCGGCTGCCGGACCTGTGTTTCGGTCTGTCCTTTCGGCGCCATGCACTACAATGCCATCGACAGAAAGGTCGCCAAATGTGACCTTTGTGACGGAGACCCTCAGTGCGCCAGATTCTGTGATGTCAAAGCCATTGAGTATGTTGACGGCGGTGATGTCAGCATTGAGAAAAAAAGAGCGGCTGCGCTTCGCCTATCAACGGTAAAGAAACAGGCAACGGCTCTTGAACAACATACTGCTTAAGGGCCGGTTCAAAAATCACTTGATTTTTTGTAACGATCCCTATCAGATTTTCTGAGAGCGGTTGAAAAACATGGGGCCCCATTAGGTTGATTTAATTTAATGGGGCCTTTACTCTTCGGTATCATTGAAATAACTTATTTGGTGAACAATGGTAAAAAAATATCAGGCCCCAATTATTAAAAAGGCATTTGTCATCCTGGATGCCATATCCAAAAACACCCAGGGACTGCGGATCAGTGAGATTTCCTCAAATCTTGATATCAGTAAAAGTACGGTTCACGGTATTACGGCCGCCCTGGAAGATGTGGGTGCCCTCAAGCGGGACTCGGTATCCAAAAGATACACCATCGGTCTTACCCTGACGACGCTGGGCAAAGCTGCCTATGAACGGATCGATTTTAAAAACATTGCCCGCCCCGTCATGGAAGATCTGATGGAGCAGTGCCAGGAATCGGTTTTTTTAGGGGTCAGAAACGGGGAGAGCGTCACCGTGATTGATATTATTGAATCCAGAAAGGATTTTAAAATCACCTCCCCCATCGGCACCACCCTGCCGCTGATGGCAGGGGCTGTGGGGAAATTGTTCCTATCTCAAATGGAATCTCGCGACCTTGAAAAATACCTGCATGCCAACCCCCTGGTAAAATACACCGCCAAAACTATTGTTGATTCCGACCTGTATGCAAAAGAACTTGAGAAGGTCAGGCAGTCAGGCATTGCCGCGGATGATGAAGAATATCTGTCCGGTGTCCGTGCCGTGGCCGCCCCCATCAAAAAATACGGTGCCCACATTCCGGCCCTCTGGGTCGTCGGTTTCAAGGCATCCATGTCGGACAAAAAAATGCCCGCCATTATCGAGCAGACACGGTCCGCAGCTGAAAAAATCAACAAAAAGCTGGCCCTCGGGGTCTGATTAACGGACCCCGATGCTATCCAACATGCCATATGGCCAGGGTTCATGGCTGTTACGTCATTAAAGAAGCCTTAGAACTCAAGAAAAAATTCGGTTCAACCGCCAGGGTTCTGGCCGGGGGAACAGATCTTCTGGTTCACCTGAAAAAGAAAATCATCACCACAGACCATATTATCAGCCTCCAGAGAATCGAATCCCTGACCCGGATCACAGCCCATCCGCAACCGAGCCACCCTTGGCGGGAATGTATGCAATGCAAGCCCGGCCGGAGATTCCCTGCCCGCCCTGCTCATCTATAAAGCCTTTGTCCTTCTGGAAAGCCTTGACGGAAAACGGGAAGTCCCCATTGAAGAATTCTTCAAGGGTCTCGGCAAGACGGATATGAAGGCGGATGAAATCCTCACGGGCTTCAGGCTGCCGACTCCGCCGGCTCACAGCGGTGCCCATTATATCCAGCTTGGAAAACGGAAATCCGCTGAAATCAATGTCGTGAACGTGGCTTCCTTTCTTGAATTTGATCCAAAAACCAAAATTATCCTCAATGCCAGGATTGCCCTTGGGTCCGTTGCCGCCATGCCCACCATCCCGGCCATCCTGAATGCGGTCTATGACGCCGCCGGGGTCCGGCTCTATGAACTGCCCCTGACCCCGGAACGGGTATACACTGCCATCCAGGAATATAAGGAGAAGAACTATATCAAATAAATATGCAAAGGATAGATGAAAGATACGTCCGGCAGACCATCCGCCCCGAAATACCGTCTGATCTGCATATCAGGTCTTGACATGAGAATTCACTGCGTTAATCTTAGATTCAACCCCCAATGCAAGACATGCGGAAAACTTTGCACCCCGGCAAAAGGCTTTGAATCATGATAATTCATTTGAACGGAATAGAGGAAAGCACCCCGAGGAAATGACCATAAAAGCACTCATTGGTGGGCAAAAGAAGGAGACCCTCATCTTATTGTTGAACAAAACGGAAAATACATCTATCCTTCAGCCTATGATAGCCAACCCGTTTTTGAAAATGATACGGTTGAATTTATCAACCCCAATCTGGGCGGGTAGAGATTAATTAAAAAGGAAGAGCGCTGAAATGAAATATTATGAAAAAGATCAGGTCAAGGCGGTGCCGGTTCAGGAAGCCGTCGGCAAGGTATTACTCCACGACATTACCCAGATCCTGCCCGATCTTTTCAAGGGACCCCGGTTTAAAAAGGGCCATATTATTACCCAGGCCGATGTGGAAGCCCTCCTGGATTTAGGAAAACAGCATATTTATGTGGCCGGCCTCAACGGTGAAATCCATGAAAACGAGGCTGCCCTGAGAATCGCAAGGGCCTCCCTTGGAAACGGGATTTCCCTCAGTGATCCCAAGGAGGGCAAGGTGGGCTTTAAAGCCCTGGAACAGGGCTTGCTGAAAATCAATGTCAAGGGCCTTGAGCAGCTCAATTCGGTGCCGGATGTGATTTTTGCTTCCCTCCATACCGGGCAAATGGTGACAAGAGGCCAGGAACTGGCCGGCACCCGGGTGATCCCTCTGACCATTGATGAAAACCGGATCATCGAGGCTGAAGACATTTGCGGCCGGTATTTTCCCCTCATCGATATCCGGCCCTTTGCAAAATTGGATGTGGGCCTTATCGTGACGGGCTCCGAGGTTTACCACGGCCGGATCAAAGACGGATTCGGACCCGTGGTCCAGAAAAAATTCGAGGCCCTGGGAAGCCGTATCCTGAAAAAGGTCATTGTGTCCGATGATCTGACCATGACCGTTGACGCCATTAAAAACATGCTGGATGAAGGTGCGGAAATGATTGCCCTTACCGGCGGCATGTCCGTGGACCCGGACGATCTGACACCCGCCGCCATCAGGGCCGCCGGGGGCCAAATCGTTTCCTACGGGGCCCCGGTCCTGCCGGGAGCCATGTTCATGCTGGCCTATATCCATGAGATTCCCGTCATCGGCCTTCCCGGCTGTGTGATGTACCATCGGGCCTCTATCTTTGATCTGGTAGTGCCCAGGCTCCTGGCCGGGGAATCCGTGACCAAGGCGGACATTATCCGCATGGGCCACGGGGGCTTCTGCTCCAGTTGCGGCATCTGCCGGTTTCCTTCTTGCAGCTTCGGGAAATAACCAAGAATCGACCCTGAAAACGGCCATTGCCTGTTCCGACGACCCGGCCATGGCCATCATCAGCAAACCTTATGAAAATACGCCGCTCATACAGGCCGGAATCAAATCCCCTGCCGGAAAACCCATTCGAGGAATATGCCCATGAGGATTCCCTGATCTTTCTGTTAAGGCACGGCCAAATTCAGGGCCACGAGGAAAAACGCTTCATCGGCGCCACCGACGTCCTCCTGGATGATACCGGCCTTTCCCAGGCCGGTTACTGGCAAAAGGCCTTTTCCGGTTTTCCCTTGGATACCGTCTATTCCAGCCGCCTTCAGCGCTGCGACAAGACGGCCCGCCGGATCGCCGGAAACATGCCGGTCATCAATACCCAAGCCTTGAATGAAATCCATATGGGCGAATGGGACGGCAAAACCTTTGAGGAAATCAAGGCTTACCGGCCGGAAGAATTTATCAAACGGGGGGAAGACCTCTGCTCCTACCGCCTATTGGGTGGCGAAAGTTTTCAGGACCTCTCAGACCGGGTTCTGCCATTTTTTAACCCACTGGCCCAAAAAAAAGAAAAAATGCTCATTGTCACCCATGCCGGCGTGATCCGGGTAATTCTCTGCCATGTCCTCAACCTTCCACTCAAAGACCTGTTTCAGATCAAACCTGCCTATGGCGAGCTGTTTATCCTGGGATAGCACCTGTTGACATTAGTGTGTGTAGCGTGTATCAATTAGGCATGGACATTAAGAAATATATTCCACCAGGCAGGCTGGGATTGGAGGTCAGAGATGAAATACCCGGTACTCATTCATAAGGATTCAAATACGGAAAAAGGTATGTCCAGATCCGCATTTCTGATTGAATCTGCTGAAAAAGCGTTTTAAAACCCACTCCAGGAGTGAATCGCCTGGTTTCATCCTGCCTGGGAAGATAGATTTTAAAGGTGCTTGCCCTGACCCGGTTCGCTGTAGACATTTATAAAACCGTTAGTCTGATCCACTATGCCTTAAGCGATAAATGCATTCAGGGCTCAATTTCTTTTTCGCTTTTTTGACTTTTTTTTTCACATCCGTCAGCATGGTTTTCAGCTCCTCGTCGATCCGACATA
>JAABTB010000119.1 GCA_011390085.1 Desulfobacula sp. | reverse complement strand
AAGAAGACAAGGCCCTTATCGACAAGCTGAATGCAGGTATTCAGAAAATCCGCGCCGACGGGACCTATAAAAAAATCCAGGACAAGTATTTCGACTTTGACGTATACGGAAAATAATGCTCAGTCTCCAGGGATACGGTCCCAGCATACTGCAAGGCACTCTTCTCACCATTGAACTGTGCCTTGCCTCCCTTGCCATTTCAATGGTCCTCGGGATTACCACTGCCCTTGCCAAGCTTTCCCGGGTAAGGGCAGCCCATTTTATTGCAAATGCCTATACCACCATTATCCGGGGGATCCCGGATCTGGTGCTCATGCTGCTGCTCTTCTACGGCGGCCAGGTCTTTATCAACCAGGTCGGCCCTATGCTGGGGTATGATGACTATATCGACATCAATCCCTTCATGGCCGGGGTGTCCACCATCGGCTTCATTTTCGGGGCCTATATGGCCGAAACCTTCCGGGGAGCCATCCTTGCCGTTCCGGGGGGACAAATGGAGGCCGGGTATGCCTACGGCATGACCCGGTTTCAGGTTTTTATCCGGATACTCATGCCCCAGATGGTCCGCCATGCCATTCCCGGATTCGGCAACAACTGGCTGGTCCTGATGAAAACCACGGCCCTGGTCTCCATCATCGGGCTCAAAGACATGGTCCGGATGGCAGGACTTGCAGCAGGCGCCACCCGCATGCCCTTTACCTTTTATCTGGTGGTGGCCCTGATCTACCTGATCCTGACCTCGATTTCCATCCTGATCCTGAACCGGCTCAACAAAAGGTACAGTGTGGGGATATTAAGGGGCGAATCATGAATTTCTCCATTATTGCCGATAATATCGGTATCTATTTTTTCGGCCTGAAAAACACCCTGATCCTGGTATCCGTCTCCCTCAGCATCGGGCTTGTTTTTGCCGTTCCTCTGGCTGTCCTCAGGACATCCAAAAACATCCTGATTTCCGGCCCGATCAATGCCTATACCTATTTTTTCAGGGGAACCCCCCTCCTGGTCCAGATGTTTCTCATCTATTACGGCATGGGCCAGTTTGAAGCGATAAAGGCCTCCATTTTATGGCCTTTTTTCAGGGAAGCCTATTTTTGCGCCCTCTTTGCCTTTACCCTGAATACCTGCGCCTATACCATCGAAATCATCCGGGGCGCCATTGAAAACACACCCCACGGAGAGGTGGAGGCTGCCAAGGCCGCCGGGATGTCCCTGTATTTAAGATTCACCCGGATCATCCTGCCCAGTGCCTTTAGAAGGGCCCTTCCCACCTACGGCAATGAAATCATTTTCATGCTTCACGGCAGTTCCCTTGCCAGCGTCATCACCATCATCGACATTACCGGCGCGGCCCGGATCATCAATTCCAGGTATTATACCCCCTATGAAGCCTTTATCACGGCCGGGGCCTTCTATCTGACCATCACCTTCATCCTGGTCTGGCTTCTCAAAAAACTGGAATATCGCTGGCTTGCCCATCTCAGGCGGGAATGAAAACGCGTCCAGGCCTGAAAATTCTCTCTCTTTCCGATTTCATTGATCCCTCCCTGACCCGTCAGGTTGAAGAAAAAACCTTTGAACCCGTGGATCTCATCATTTCCTGCGGGGACCTGCCGCCGGAATATCTTTCCTTTTTACGGGACCGGCTGAACAGACCCCTGTTCTATGTCAAAGGCAATCACGACATCCGCTACACAGACCACAATCCCGTGGGATGCACCCATATCCATGGCCGGATGATGGTATTCAATTCCGTTAAAATCCTGGGACTGGACGGCTCCATGTGGTATAATGGCGGGGCAAACCAATATAGGGAAGCAGAAATGAAAAAAATCATCCAGGGTCTGTGGTTTTCCATCTGGAGAAAAGGCGGGGTTGATATCCTGGTCACCCATGCCCCGCCCCGGCATGTCCATGACGCTGAAGACCTCTGCCATCGGGGCTTTGAAAGCTTTAACCGGCTGATACTCAAAAGAAGGCCCGAATTTTTAATCCACGGCCATATGCATAAACCGTTCAACGCCCATGAAGACAGGATCACACGGATCGGCCCGACAAAGGTCATCAACACCTGCGGTTATACTATTTTCGAGGCGATGCCATGAAAAATTGTTTTAAAAAATTTTGGGAACGGATGGGAAAAAAGACCCAAAATCACGTTGATTCCTTTAATGAGCAGCAGGAAAAGGAAGGCAAGGTTGAATTCGTCGACCATGGGATCTTGACCGTGGATCTGGAAAAAATCATCGGCAGCGTGGGAAAATACCATGATTTTGATTCCCAATTCAGACCCAAACGCCAGATCTCTTCAAGGCGCTTCAACGAGATCAAAAAGGCCATGCGCGACGGCAAGCCCATGCCCCCGATAAAGCTTTACCAGATCCGGAACGATTATTATGTCCTGGACGGCAACCACAGGGTGGCGGCCGCAAAAGAGCTGGGCCGATATGATATCCAGGCAAAGGTGGTGGAACTTCTTTCCTCCCAGAACACCATGGAAAATCTTTTGTATATTGAGAAAACGAAATTTTTTGAAAAGACGGGCCTGCCAAAGACCATCATCCTGACCGAAGTCGGAAAATATAATTTCCTTGAAAACCAGATCAAAGCTCATAAGGCTCATCTGGCCCATATTTCCGGGGATGAAAAAGAATTTAAAAAAGCGGCCGAGGACTGGTACAACACCATTTACCTGCCCCTGACCGCCATCATCCAAAACGGACAGCTCCTCCGGTATTTTCCACGGCGCACCCTGGCCGATCTCTATGCCTATATTTCCTATCACCACTGGGAAAGCTCCTCCAGCCGGCAATACGGTATCGGGCTGGACCGGCTCATCCCCAGAACCATGGAAGCCTTCAGAAGCGCCATGCTGGAGCAGCCCACCCCGGATTATCCGGAGATGAAGCGGAGCATCACGGCCTTTGTCATGATCAATATGGATACCTCCACCGACGGAAAGGTCATTGACAAATTATTTGCCCTGGACGAGGTTCAGGAAGTCCATTCCGTGCACGGGACCATCGACATCCTGGTCAAAATCATCCTGAAACGGGATTTTCTGGCTTCGGATGCGGAAATCATTGCGGAATTCGTGGATCAGCGCATCCGAAAAATCCACGGCATCAACCGGACCCAGACCATTATCCCAGGCATTTCAAAGGTAAAGGACGGATGGATGGGTCAGCAATAAGGAGTCTGCCATGAAAACGATTAAAAGCCGAATGATCGGCATTCTGATCATCTGCCTCTTATTCATCTCTGTTTCCGTCCTGTTTTCCTGGAAAAACATCTTTGATTTAAAGGAAAAAGTCACTCTGATCGAAGCCTTTGACGATCTGCGCGGCAATTTGCTGGAACTGAGACGCCAGGAAAAGAACTATTTTCTGGCCAAGGATTTGAGCAGTCTTGACAAGATGATGTTCTTCCTTTCCCAGACAGAGGCTGAATTCAACGCATTAAAAAGCCAGATCAAAAAAATCATGGGATCGGATAAATATGAGCTGTACAAGATTGCCTTTATCAACTACAAGCGGGTCCTGGCAGAGAATACCGACAAGGCCGGAAGCAGTTCCAATGCCAATGGCGATGAAGAATTGCGGACATATGGGAAAGCCCTTAATGATTATACGGATCAGCTCATTGCAGCCAAACGGAAGAACATAGAACGAACCCTCAATCATATGCTGGCCATTCCCATCCTTTTCAGCGCCATTTTTCTGGTTTCCTTCATCATCATCCTGAGGATCACGAGAAAAGATGTCCTGGAGCCCCTGCTGCTTCTGCAGGAAGCTAGTGAAAAAATCGCCAAAGGGACTTTCGAGTCTGTCAAGATTTCGATGGACAGATGCGATGAAATCTCCAACTGTCTGACTGCCTTTAACAAAATGGCCCATGAAATCGAAACCCACCAGGCGCAGCTCCTCCAATCCAGAAAAATGGCTTCCATCGGCACCTTTACCTCCGGCATTGCCCATGAATTGAACAACCCCATCAACAATATCTCCCTGATTGTGGATTCCCTTCTGGAAGACGGAGACACCCTGTCTAATGAGGAACGGAAAAGCCTTTACAATGACCTTATGGTTCAGGCGGACCGGTCCTCCGACATTGTCAGGAGTCTTTTGGATTTCTCCCGGACCGATCAGGAACACCTGGAGCAGATTCCCCTTGAAGACCTGGTGGACAAGAC
>JAABTB010000118.1 GCA_011390085.1 Desulfobacula sp. | reverse complement strand
ACTGGTTAAGGAAAAGCATGGAGAGATACTGCCGGTCTGGATCGATAAGAATCGACTGCAACAGGCCCTTCTTAATATCCTGATCAATGCGATCCAGGCCATGCCCAACGGCGGGAATCTCACCATTTCAATGGGGGCGGACGATGCTTCCGGAGAAATGAGAATCGATATCTCGGATACGGGAAAAGGAATCCCGGCCGATCAGATCGATCTCATTTTCGATCCATTCTTCACCACCCGGAAAGAGGGAGAAGGTACCGGGCTGGGTCTTTCGGTCACCTACGGGATCATTCGCAAACACGGGGGCCGGATCACGGTCCAAAGCACCCCCGGCAAAGGCACCTGTTTTTCGATTTTTCTGGACACCGGAATCCATCATGAATAGGATATCCCTGCCCGAGCATTTCCGCATTGCCGTGATCGACGACGAACCCATTGCCTGCCGGGAAATCCGGCGGGGGCTGGCATCGGACCTGTATGATATCCAAACCTTTGGAACCGGTGAAGCCGCCCTTGAGGAAATGGCCCGGGATCCGTTTGACCTGGTGCTGTGCGACCTGAGACTGCCTTCCATGAGCGGGTTTGATGTCCTGAAATCCATCCGGGCCGGACATCCCGGAACCGAAGTCATTGTCATCACCGGATACGGCTCCGTGGACACGGCCATAGAAGCTATTCAGGCCGGTGCTTTTCATTTTGTATCCAAGCCCGTAAAAATGGGAGAACTCAAATCTCTGGTGTCGAGAGCCCTTGAAAAAATAAAATTATCCAGGGAAAAAGAAATTCTGAAACGATCCCTTTTTTACCATTCCCGGCAGCAGTATCTCATCGGCCATAGTCCTGCCATCCAGGAAGTTCTCGCCCTGGTGAAAAAGGTCTGTTCCCTCAACTGCAATGTCCTCATTCATGGAGAAAGTGGTACCGGCAAGGAACTGGTTGCAAGGGCGCTTCATTTCCTCGGCTCCCGTAAGGAATCTCCTTTCATGGCGTTCAATTGTGGCGGATTTTCGGAAGATCTGATTGCCAATGAGCTTTTCGGCCATGAAAAAGGAGCCTATACCGGTGCAGTGGAAACAAAGATCGGGCTTCTGGAGTCGGCCAACAAAGGCACTCTTTTTCTGGATGAAATCGGCATCATGCCCATGAGCATGCAGATCAAACTGCTTCGGTTTCTCCAGGAACGGACCTTGATCCGGGTGGGCGGAACAAAACAGATTCCCCTGGATGTCAGGATTATCGCAGCCGGAAATCAGGACTTAAAGAAAGCCGTTGAAAAAAATCAGCTTCGTGAGGACCTTTTCTACCGGCTCAATGTCGTACAGATCACCCTGCCGCCGCTCCGGGACAGAAAAGAGGATATTTCTCTTCTGATCCATCATTTTCTGAAAAAATACAATCTGCAGTTTGGAAAATCCGTCATCCGGATCGACCCTGAAGTAGAGGAGATCCTCAGCCAGTACCCCTTCCCCGGAAACGTAAGGGAGCTTGAAAATATCGTTGAACGGGCCGTGGCCCTCACGGACCGGGATGTCATGACAATCCGGGACCTGCCGGGAGACCTTCTGAGTCTGTCCATCGGCAGCCTCAAGCAGGAGCAATGGCCTTCCCTGGAAGAGCATATCAAAAACTATATCCGCAAGGTTCTGATCAAAACCAATTACAACCGAGGCGAAACAGCCCGGATTCTCAATATGACCCGCACCACCCTCTGGCGAAAACTCAAAGAGCTGTCACTGGAAAAAAATCTGAAATAGCCGGTCTGTTCCATATTGAAACATTAAAACGCCGTCGGGTTTCAATACGGACCGTTTCCACTTATATGCCATACGTCATTTTAAATAATATGCTGAAATAATTAATTTTTTTATTTCAGGCATGAAATTTGATTAAGCTATCGGCCAAAGGCGGGTGATTTCAAAAATAAACCCACTCCCTTAGATGATAGAGGCAGCATGAGCCAGGAAAAAATACTGGTCCCCCTGGGACCCGACAGCAAGGATTTAAAGGCGGTTCATCATGCATTGGCTGTGGCAAAACGGGTCAAAGCCCGGGTCTATCTTCTTTTTTTCAGGGATGCGTCCATGAAACACGGAGCACCCTCCCTGGTTGAAGACGCCTGCACGGAAGTGATCCAAACCGCCCGCGAAGACGGGTTGCAGGTCTCCTACCATATTTCGGAAAGCAATTATGAGGACGAACTCCTCTCTGTTATAGAAAGCAAGCATATTGACCTGATTGTGATGAATCACACGGAAACAGGGCTTGAAAAGGCGATCAAACGGATCATCCCCTTGATATCCTGCCAGGTGGTTCAGGTCAGGGACAAAAACGACATTAATTTTTTATCATGAAAAGGTGAAAACTATGCCAATTGTATTGATCTCCAGCCCGCCGCACGGCATGGGCAGGGTCTTGGCCCGGAACCTGGCCGATAAAACGGGATGGCCTTTTTTCAGCCGGGATCAACTCGTTGAAGAAGCCCATAAACAGGGAATCCGCTTGAGCCGGCTTGAAACCTCCATTGTTAAATCTCAGGTTAAAAATGAAAGCCTTGCCCTTGAAAAAGAGATTTTTCTGTCTTTTTTGACGGACATGATCTGCAAAAAAGCAGTCAATGGGAATCTGGTCTATTCCGGACGGGCCGCCCATCTCATTATGCCGGGAATCTCCCATCTGATAAGGGTTGGCGTCAATACGCCAAGAGAAACACGGATACAAAATGTGGTAAAAGAATTAAACCTCTCCCCGGAAA
>JAABTB010000117.1 GCA_011390085.1 Desulfobacula sp. | reverse complement strand
CTTTTATCCATCATGCTGGATATCAATGATAAGGGATTTTTTGTGCCGGCCCATATCTGGACCCCCTGGTTTTCCCTTTTCGGATCCAAATCCGGGTTTGATTCCATGAAAGAATGCTTTGGGGATTTGACATCCCATATCTTTGCCGTTGAAACCGGGCTGTCTTCGGACCCGCCTATGAACTGGCGCATTCCGGATCTCGACCCCGTCAGACTTATTTCCAATTCCGATGCCCATTCGCCGGGATACCTCGGCCGGAACGCCAATGTTTTTAATACGGAATTGGATTATTTTCATCTGCGCCGGGCCCTTGAGACGAATGATCCCACCGCATTCGGGGGCACCCTGGACATGTACCCCCACCAAGGGAAATACCATTATGACGGTCACCGCAAATGCAATATCAGCCTGAACCCTGCGGAAACGATACGCATGGGCGGCATCTGCCCCGGCTGCGGGCGGCAGTTGACCCTGGGGGTGCTGAACCGGGTGGAGGAGCTGGCCCTGCGGCCCGAAGGCTATGCGCCGGAAAACCGCCACGGATTTACGAGCATTATCCCCCTGCCGGATATCCTCTCGGAGATTTTTGATGTGGGACCCAAAACAAAAAAGGTGGCCGAAGCCTATAAACGGGCCACGGAATTCCTGGGGCCCGAGCTTCAAATTCTTACGGAACAGTCCATTGAAGAGATAGAGGGGGCAGGTATCCCTTTGCTGGCCGAGGCGGTGAAGCGGATGAGGGAGGGAAAAATCCTCATCGACCCCGGCTATGACGGAGAATTCGGCAAGGTTAATATTTTTTCAAAACAGGAAAAACAAAAGCTTAAAGGTGAGAAAACATTCGCCTTTGCCCTTTCTGAAGATCCGCCGGAAACCAGGGCAAGGGAGGTTGCCGAAAAAAAACCGGCCTTTGAGCGAAAAAGAAAAAAATCCCTGGAACCGGCGCCCAAGAACCGGAATGCAGATGTGTTGGAGGGTCTGAACTCTGACCAGCAGCGAGCGGTTGAATCGGATTCCCGGGCCATTATCATCCAGGCCGGTCCCGGCACCGGCAAGACCCGGACCCTCACCGCGAGGATTGCCTATCTCATATCGGCCAAGGAAATTGATCCAAGTGCTATCCTTGCCCTGACCTTTACCAACAAGGCGGCCAGGGAGTTGGAAAAACGGATTCAAAAATATCAGCCCGGTTCACAGGTTCCTGTTTCGGCCCTTACCTTTCACGCTTTCTGCCTCAGGCTCTTGAAGGAATACAAGGGCTTTGACGCCGTCCTTGCCGATGATGAACTGCGGATTTCCCTGGTCCGGGAAGCCATGGGCGGAAAGGGCAAAAGGGGCGAGGTTCATGCCACGGATCAGTTGATCGGCCTTTGCAAGCAGAACCTCCTGGGGCCGGAGGATGATCTTGAAAAGGTGGCGGGCGACGGTGGGGCAGGCAGGTTGAGAACGGTTTACAAGGATTATCTCGCCCTTTGCCGGGAACGGAATGTGGCGGATTTTGAGGATCTCGTCTTTTCCGCTGCGAGGATGCTGGCCGGGGATGAGAAAATTTTGTCGGCGGTCCGCAGCCGGTATGGATATATTTTTATCGATGAATACCAGGATTTGAATTTCGGCCAGTATGAGCTGGTAAAGCTTTTATCAAAGGATAACCCTATCGTGGTCATCGGTGACCCGGATCAGTCCATCTACGGGTTCAGAGGGTCGGACAATATATATTTCAAACGGTTTGAACTTGATTTTCCAGGGTGTGAAAAAATAATCCTGACCCAAAACTACAGGTCGGCCCAGGCCATCCTGGATGCATCCTTCCAGGTGATTTGCAAATCATCTGAAAAGGATGAGAAATTCCGGATCTTTTCCGATATCGGGACCACAAAGAAGCTCATCATCAAGGAGACGGCATCGGAACAGGCGGAAGCCGCGGCCATTGGGAAAATGATTGAAAGCCTGGTGGGCGGGACTTCTTTTTTTTCCATGGATTCAAGAAAGGCGGAATTTGAGAATCCTAAAGAATATTCATTTTCTGATTTTGCCGTCCTTTTCCGGACCCGCAAACAAAGCGAAGCCTTTGTCTCTGCGTTTGAAACGGCGGGTATCCCATTCCAGACTGCCGATAAGGATAATATGCTGAAGATGGAAGGGATTTCTCAATTGGTCTCTCTTTGCCGAAGCATGGCCCAAAAAAGGGATACCATCGGGGAAATCCCTTTGCAGGCAGGGCTCAGTCCTGAAGGCGTGCAATCCCTGAAAAATGAGATCCGATTTCTTGACAATGAAGCAGGATTAAGGCGTTTGAGTGAAAAAACGGGCCTCAATGAGATCATGGAAAAAAATGACCGAACAAGACAGGCCTTTGAAACGCTTGTGTCCCTGGCAAGGTTTCATCCTGATCTGAAAAGTTTTCTGGATGCCCTTACCCTTGACCAGGATGCAGATATCCTGGAATATGATGTGGAAAAAGTATCTCTTTTGACCCTCCATGCGGCTAAGGGGCTTGAATTTCCAGTGGTGTTTGTGGCAGGATGCGAACAGGGTCTGATCCCTTTTGCCAGGAACGGGGAACATATTGAGAATATGGAAGAGGAGCGGCGCCTTTTCTATGTGGCTATGACGCGGGCCATGGACATTCTTTGTTTGACTTATGCAAAAAAAAGACGCATATATGGCAGGAGCGTTAAGCGGCAACGCTCTTTATTTATTGAGAATATTGAAAAAAGACTGACCCGGCTGGAAAAAAGTTCGGCCCGGATGCCGGAGCTAAAGAAGCCTGAACAACTGGAACTGTTCTGAAATTAGATAACCCGTGAACATGAGACATCAGGATACAAATGGAACAACGGATTGTAAAGACAATTGAGCTTGAAAACGGTCATACCCTTGTACTATCGGATCTGTCCCGTAAAATCAGTGAAGATGCCTATGTTGTGGTGATGCAGGCAAGCATGGAGATTAAAATTGCAAAAGGCTTGTTTTTAGATACCCCCTTGTCGGATTTCAAATTTCAGGATATTCTGGGGGTTCTGGGAGATAAAACAGTCTATGAGTACAAGATGGAGCGCAATTTCATCCTGAACCATGAGAAAGATGCGGTGTTCAACCATATGGTTGAAACTTATATCAAAAATCTGGGGCAATATGTGGCCAAACCAGGGTTCCCCGGAAAATTTGTTTTAAAGGAATATAAGAACAGGATAAAATAAAAAGAAAATGAAACCCTTTTTCCATTTTCTGGTGTTTTTTTTCTGCCTTGCCTTTGTTCAGACTGCTCGGGCAGATATCTATATGTATGTGGATAAAAACGGAGTCGCTCATTTTACCAATGTCCCCGCATCAGACAAGTACAAATTGTTTGTAAAGGAACTGCCTGCAAGGGTGAAAAGGAATTTCAACACCGCCGAATACGATCATATTATCAGAAAAGCGGAAGAGAAATATAATGTGGATTTTTCCCTGATTAAGGCCGTCATCCAGGCGGAATCCAATTTTGATCCGGAAGCGGTTTCAAAAAAGGGGGCAAAGGGGCTGATGCAGATCATGCCGGGCAATTTTAAGTCCCTTGCCGTGCAGGATCCCTTTAATCCGGCCCAGAATATCATGGGCGGAGTGAAATGTCTTCAGGAGCTGCTGAAGCGATACGAGAATAAACTGCCCCTGGTTCTTGCCGCATACAATGCCGGGCCCGAGGCAGTGGATCAATACCGTGAGATTCCTCCCTTTGAAGAAACCCAAAACTATGTCAGAAAAGTCATGAGACTCTATAAGCAGTTTAAAGATTCCTGATAAGGCTTAGAATTTTTTCTCAATTTCTCTTATAAAATTGATCAGCTTGTCTCTCATATCCGGTCTTTCCAAGGCAAAGGCAAGGTTGGCCATCTGGAATCCGACCTTGTCCCCGCAGTCAAACCGTTTCCCTTTAAACCGGTATCCGAATATGGGCTGTTCATTCAAAAGGGCTTTCATGGCATCCGTAAGCTGGATTTCTCCATTGGCGCCCTTTTTCCCTTTTTCCAGGTGGTAAAAAATCCTGGGAGTCAAAATATACCGGCCCACAATGGCCAGGTTGGAAGGGGCGTTTTCCGGCTTCGGCTTTTCGATCATATCATCGATTTTGACAATATCTTCTTCGACCTGGGTTGCTTTCAGGATACCGTATTTATCGGTCTGGTCCTTATCAATCTCCATGATGGCGGCAATGGAGGCCCTGAGACGGTCAAATTTTTTGACCATTTCGGTAAGGACGGGTTTATCGGTCTGGATCAGATCATCAGCCAGAAGGACGGCAAAGGGTTCATCACCCACAATATCCCTGGCACACCAGATGGCATGGCCAAGCCCTAATGGCTGATTCTGCCGGGTATAGACAATGGTTCCGGTTTGGGGCACCAGTTCCTGAATCTGTTTTAAAAGATCATCCTTGCCCTTATCCATCAAGGTGTGTTCGATTTCGAAAGACCGGTCAAAATGATCTTCCAGGGCTTTTTTTCCTCGGCCGGTAACAAAAATAATCTGCTCGATGCCTGCTTTAAAAGCTTCTTCAACTGCATACTGGATAATGGGCTTGTCCACAACCGGGAGCATTTCTTTGGCCATGGCCTTGGTGGCGGGAATAAATCTTGTTCCAAGTCCGGCTACCGGGAATACCGCTTTTCTAATTTTCATGGGAACCTCTCAAAGTGAATGACAAAAACATGAATCAATCTTAGACGTTTAAACCTGTTTTTATGTGTTTTATTTTGAAAAAGAGCATCTGTCAATTGATTTTGGTTCGGATGCTGCTTCGTTCCGGTTGCTGAAAAAATGTTAAAAGTGTAATCATTTGACATTATTGTACCTTTTTCGTATAGTCCACATTTTTGAGCAATTATTTAACAAATGATGAGGAAGATGGAATGACCGACACCGCCCCCAAAAAATCAGAAATACCACCGGAGCAGCTTAGCCTGAAAAGCAGCTTCCGGTTCAACTGCCACAAGGGTGTAAAATGTTTTACAGACTGCTGCCGGGGAATTGATATCATGTTGACTCCCTATGATATTCTGACCATGAGAAAAAAGCTGGGCATGAGTTCGGAAGAATTTCTCGCCATATTTACAAAACCGCAGATCCTTGAGAAAGCAGGACTACCGGTGGTGACCTTAAAGCTTTTAGACGATGAAAAAAAATCCTGCCCCTTTGTTGAGGACAAAGAGGGCTGCGCCATTTATGAGGATCGCCCGACGACCTGCCGGTATTATCCGTTGGGCGTAGGTTCCCTGAGCTATTCCGGGGAAAAAGGGGAAAAGGATGAATTCTTTTTTACCGTTAAAGAGGCCCACTGCCTTGGATTTGAGGAGGATAGACAATGGACTGTGGCCGAGTGGCGGAAGGATCAGGGGGTTGATCTTCGGGACCGGATCAATGACGGGTGGATGGAACTCATTGTCCGGAAAAAATCTTTACCGCCGAGCATGAAGCTTTCTGAGGAAAGCCGGAAGATGTTTTTCCTCGCCTGCTATAATATTGATAAATTCAGAGATTTTGTTTTCAACAGCACCTTTCTTAAAAGATATGATTTTCCGGAACAAGACATTGAAAGTATTAAAAATGATGATATCAAGCTGTTACAGTTTGGATTTGAATGGCTGAAAGCCACTTTTTTTTATGCAGGACAGGAAAAATTTAAAGCAAAAGAAAAAAAATAGAAATTTAAGACGATGGTTTTAAGAGGCCATGCCGGTTTCGGCATGGCCTCTTGCTATCTGATATCAATAGGTATACCACAGCGTTTTTTGGAATTCGGAATCATACAACCGTTTTTCCAGATCCACATTGAAAAAAGACCCGATGGGTTCAAATATTTCCGGGTGATCGGCGAAAATACCTCTGACTGCATTGAGAAGTATTGTAAATCCTGTTTGCGTCATTTTCCCCAAAGGTTTCCGGCAGGGTCCAGAGGGCATGCCCAGCAACTGCATCAGGGTTTTGACGGGAACCGGATTTCTCGATCTGCAGGTGACGGCCCCAAATTCACAGGTTTCCTGGGTAGTGACCACAACCAAGTCCAGCAAGGGTTTCAAGGCGGCCTGAACTTTCATGGCACCGGCCGTATCGCCTTGGTTCAGGAGGCTGACGAGCTGAGTCATGACCCTCGGTGCAATATTGGACATGACGGAGATGGAACCGCAGGCCCTGATCTCAGGATGGGTCATCATGTCATAGACCAGGGCGTCATCCCCTGAAAAAATCATGAAGCCGTCACCGCAATATTTTCGGGTAAGCTTCATATTGTCAAGATTTCCAGTGGCTTCTTTAACGCAGGTCACATTGGGACATGTTTTTGCCAGGATGGCCAGATCCTGGGGCAGCATCTGGGCCCCGGTCCTTCCCGGAATAATATAGGGGATAATGTTCAGGCTTGGGTATGTTTCTGCAATCACCTCATAATATTCTCTTCGGATTTCAAGGGAGCTGGGACCGTTGTAATACGGGTCCACCATGAGAACGGCATCCACATCTTCATCGGCGGCATGACCCACGGCTTCCAGGGCTTCCGAGGTATTATTGCTGCCTGTCCCTGCGATTCTGAGGCATTTATTCTTGGCAAGGTCTGCAACCTGTGCGATGACAGAGAGGTGCTCTTTCCATTTGAACGTAGGGCTTTCACCTGTGGTGCCGGTGGCGAGTATGCCGGTGATTCCGTTTTCAATCTGAAAATGGATAAGTTGCTCCAAACCTTCTTGATCAAGCTCTCCGGCCCGATTAAAAGGGGTGATTAATGCGGTATAGCATCCTGGTTCCATAGCCCTGCCTTGTAAATAACCGGTAAATAAAAAATTGTTCTACGGATGATTCTTCACTCCTGCTATCACAAGTCTTGATTTGGTTCAAGCCTAATTTACAAGCCTGAATAGTTTAATGGGGCTTGACACAAAATTGTATCAGAAATAATATACCTGATTTTAACCTAATCAATGATTTTTTAGAAATTATACTTAAGG
>JAABTB010000116.1 GCA_011390085.1 Desulfobacula sp. | reverse complement strand
AGGTGGGCAAAGGGCCTCAGATATCTGCCGCCCATGCCTTTGCCGCCGATATAGCGGGTATATGTCTCAAGGTCCGGGGTTTCCACCTCGATTTTTTGTGTTGTCAGATCAATATGAAGGATGTGTCCGGTCCAGCCGAATATCATCTTAAAACCTATCTTTAAATTTTAGGGTCCTGGACCCTTTTCCCATTTTTTTATTCAATATCACAGGATGGGCCGGAATGATAGAATGGGAGGATAAGTTTTCTACTATACAAAACCGGTTTTTTATTTTAAACAGAATGGGAACGGCATGACATAGGGATCATTTCAAGACAAATTCAACCGGATTTTTACAGAGGAGCAGTGATGACCATCAAAAGAGTCGGCATTTTAACCGGGGGCGGGGATTGTTCAGGCCTGAATGCCGTCATTCGGGCCGTTACCCGGGCCGCCGCCATTCAGTACGGCGCCCAGGTCATCGGTATCGAAGGCGGGTTTGAAGGACTTATTTCCGGACAGACCCAGGAATTGACCGTCAAATCCACCAAAGATATCCTGACCCTGGGTGGTACGATTCTCGGCACCACCAATAAGGGCAACCCCTTTCAATACCGGGAGCGCATGGAAGACGGTACCATCAAAACCACGGATTATTCCGGTAAGGCCGTTGAGACCTTTAAAAATCTGAATCTGGATTGTCTTTTTGTAGTCGGCGGGGAGGGAACCCTTGAAATCGGATATCAATTTTTTAAAAAAGGGGTTCCCGTCATCGGCATCCCCAAGACCATTGATAATGACCTTGAAAGAACGGATTATACCTTTGGGTTCCAGACCGCCGTCCAGGTGGCCTGTGACGCCCTGGACAGGCTCCAGACCACGGGCCGCAGCCATGACCGGGTCATGATCCTGGAAGTCATGGGCAGAAATGCCGGATGGATTGCCCTTGAAGCCGGGATTGCCGGGGGCGCCCATATCATCCTGATTCCTGAAATCGAGTATGATATTCAAAACGTGATCCGGAAAATCATGCTTCGCAAAAAAGGCGGCAGCCCTTTCAGCATCATCATGATCGCGGAAGGGGCCAGGGAAAAGGGCGGGGCCACCGTCAAGGCCGAGGAAGCCCAGGGCAGGCTCCAGGGCGTTGAAAAGCTGGGAGGAGTGGGATTCCATCTGGCCAAACAGATCGAAAAACAGATTGACCTTGAAGTCCGGACAACGGTTCTGGGCCATATCCAACGGGGGGGATCACCCAATTCCTTTGACCGGGTTCTGGGGACCCGTCTCGGCAGTTTTGCCGTTGATGCTGCGGCACAAGGAAAATTCGGAACCATGGCAGCCCTTAAAACCCCGGATATCGTTCTGGTGGATCTCAAGGACCTTGCCGGGAGGGTCAGAACCATCTCCCTGGATTCTCAACTGATCCGCTGCGCCGAATCCATCGGTATCAACCTGGGAAGGGAAGCCATGTAACCGTTTGAAAAATAGTTTTTTTGTCATTTCACCCTCTTCTTGCAAAGGAAAAAAAATTCAATTACCATGTGCTGAAATTTTGTTTTGCGGCAATGGGAATGATTTATGAGGAATAAGATTAAAGCGCTTTTTTCAAACCGTTTGTGGCTTACCCATGTCCTCATCGCCGGTGTGATTTTTTTCATTTTTTCTCTGGCGGGTCTTACGGGCTGGCCCAGGGCTCTGATGGAGACCCTGGAACTTAAGGGGTTGGATATCCAGTTCAAACTCCGGGGAGAACGGGAAACCTCGGGTCATGTCGTCATAGCCGGGATAGAAGCCAGGGGAATAGAAGCCTATGGCCGATGGCCCTGGCCACGGTCAGTGTTTACCCGGCTCATTGTCCGCCTCAAAGAGAGCGGTGCAAGGACCATCGTGTTTGATCTGCTGTTTTCTGAGCCGGAAGAAAATCAGGTCACTCCGGTGCTCAGCTCTCTGAAGGAGAGTTTCCATCAATTGGGACTGCATAATGATCAGTTTCATAATCAAATTTTTTATGATGAACTGACCCAGGCTCTGGATGTATCGGATAATGACGGCCTTTTGGCCGAGGCTGTTTCCTTCAGTGGAAACGTGATCATGGGTGAAGCCTTTGAAATTTCTCGCCGGTCATCTGAGAAAAAATTTACGGCAAAGGCCCTCCTGGACACGGAAAATCAGCGTAATCTGCTGATGCCCATTGCAGTGTTGAGAGAATCCGCCCATAGCCTGGGATATGTCAACATATTCCCAGACAGTGATGGCACGATTCGGCGGATGCGGCCCATGATGGCAGGGGAGAAAAGCCCCTATTTTGCCCTATCTGTTGCAGCAGCAGCTCATTTTCTGGAAGCTGAGCCAAAGTTGGACCCCGAAGGTATCATCGTCCTGAAAGGCCACAGGATTCCCCATGACAAAGAAGGCAATATTCTGCTTGATTTCTATGGCCTTGACCGGAGCTTTGACCGATTATCCATAGCCGACATCATTGATGGGCGGATTCCTCCATCCCGGATTAGGGATAAGGTCGTGGTGATCGGCAGCCTTGCCACCGGCATCGGAGATATCTGGCCCACTCCCCTGAGTTCTGAATCGCCTGGTATTTTCATCCATGCAACCGCTATCGACAATATCCTGGAAAACCGGTTACTGAGATGGCCGGATCATAAAAAATGGGCACTGGTAGGCTCCATCTTTGCCATGGTGGCCCTGCCTCTGGGTATCACAGCACTGCTTTTTCCTCTGAGGGCCACCCTGGCCTGCGCCGTGCTGATGACCGGGTATGTCGGTGTGGTTCAATACCTGTTCCAGTCATTTCAGATGGCCTGGCCCCTGATATTGCCGTTGGGAGCCGGTGCAGCCACCATCCTGAGTTTTTTGATATTTGATTTAGGGGTGGAAGGCCGGCAGCATCGCTGGCTCAGAAAATCATTTGCTCAGTATTTAAGCCCTGATGTTATTGATATTCTGGTAAGGGACCCGGATCAACTCAGGCTCGGGGGAGAAGAAAAGGAATTGACCGTCATCATGGCAGATATCCGAAATTTTACAACCCTGTCTGAAAGACTATCCCCTATGGAGTTGACTCGTTTTCTCAACCATTGCCTGGGCGAACTCACTGATATCATATTGGAAAACAGCGGCACTCTGGACAAATATATGGGGGATGCCGTCATGGCCTTTTTTGGTGCCCCTCTCAATGATCCAAATCATGCCGTGAAGGGCTGCCTCAGCGCCATCCGCATGTGCAGGCGCCTCCATGAGCTGCGAAAGGAATGGGTACAGCAAGGGCTGCCGGACATTCAAATAGGAGTCGGCGTGAGCTCCGGTCCCATGGTGGTGGGCAATATAGGATCGACGCGCAGGTTCGACTATTCCGTCATCGGCGATAATGTAAACCTGGCATCCCGCCTGGAAGGGCTTTCTAAAGTCTACGGTGTTGAAATCGTTATTCCGGACCAGACCCGAAACCGGTTGGATGGGCAATTTGTCTGCCGGGAGCTGGACACGGTCAGAGTAAAAGGAAGGGAAACAAGTGTCCGAATTTTTGAACTGCTGGACAAAGATAATCTTATGGGGGGCAACTATGCCTTTGTGGACAGTTTTGAACAAGGCCTGGCAGCTTACCGCCGACAGGCCTTTGCGGATGCCATTGGCTTGTTCGAAAAAACCATTTCCTTAAAACCGGAAGACCCGCCATCCCAATTGTTTATTCATCGCTGCCAGATCTTACTTGCAAACCCGGTGAATAAGGATTGGGACAGCATCTGGACTTTTTCCCAAAAATAAATTTTTCAGGTCGGGCTTGCCGTCCTGGTATCATCATAAGGTTGAGTATAAGGTTCAGCATCGGGTTGAGTATAAGGTTCAGCATCGGGTTGAGTATAGGCTTCAGGTTCTTCAGGAATTTCTTCTTTCTCGGGCACCAGATCCTTAATAATACTATCCAGCATTTTGTCGGTCTGGTCACTGGATTCTGGTGTGGACTGAATGATATTAATCAACTGTTCTGCATTCGGGCTCTTGTTCATGATGGCCTGGACAGCCTCACTCTTTTTTATGGCTTCTCCCTGCAGTGTTTCAGCGGCTGTTTCAGCTTTTTGAGCTGTTTCCAGGCCCAATTTCTGATCGGTCTGAAGGACGGCAATCTGGGCCACCTGAAGGATTTTTTCAGCGGTGGCCAGGGATTTTTCCGTGGCAGCACTAAGGCGGTCGATTTTGGCTAACCCGTCCGTGTTCCCCGCTATCAAGAGTGCCCCGTTTGCATTGGTGGTTTTAGTAACTTCCTGAACGGTACGGCTTGTCTGGGCCGCTGTTTTTGCAATGGTGGCGGCCGTATTCAACTGGGTTTCATCGGTAGCAGCAGTGGCCATGGCAATGGCTGACACTGCGGTTTTCACTGCTTTTTCCGCCAGGCTCAATGCCTGGTCGTTTGTCTCTTTAATCCTTTGGGCAATAGCTATGCCTGACGTATTCCCTTTCATGGTTTCCAGCACGAGAAAGATATCGGATTTGGTAGATTCCTGGACAGTATCGACCAAGACCTGTGATGCCTGTGATGCCATCTTGTGGGTTTGGGTCACCTGGGCTTTGGTATCACTGGTCGCTGCTGCGACGGCTTTATCTGATAGAGCTTTCTCTGCTTCAGATGCCTTTGCGGTTTCCAGTTTCTTTTCAATTCCCTCAATTGCCGGCAGGATGACAGCCATGGTTTGCTTAATCATTTTCTGGATCCTGGGATCTGGATTGGCAACAAGGGTTTTAAGCTCTGCCTGTATTTCCTGGATATTACTCAAGGGATTGTTGGCCTGGCCGGCAGAATTCAGGGAGGCCGCAAATGTGGGGGAACTCAGGGCCATGGCCAGGTTCAGGATTTTCGGCATAAGATTACCAAAAACACCGGTGGTGTCCATGTTTCCCTCGGTGAGGATTATCCTGGAATCTGTATTTGGATCAGCTCCGAACCAGCCCGCGGTCCCTCTCAGGGCGGCTACGGCCGTGGGCAGTTCGATGATAGTCTGCCGGCCGGGAACCGGTTGTTCCTCATATTTGGTTCGGCCGAGCAGAATGCGGATGCTGCGGATTTTTACCGGCTCCGGTGAATTTGCTTTAGCGTCTTCGATCTGATCAATGGCACGAATGCTGGAAAAGGGGTCAACCTGGAGTGTGGCACCGTCCTGGAACAGGACCAGGGCCGTCCCGTTCTTGGTAACAAGTTTGGCTCCGGAATAAAGCGGCATATCAAGGGTCGGTTTTGTCCACATCTCTGCATTCTTGATCATTACTTCCCCTGAAAAGCTTTTCAGGGTTGCAAAGGAAGTGTCGGCTATCGCCGGTTTTAAAATAAGAAGGCAGAAGCACAGAACCATCCACGATAACCTCATATTGACAATGCGCTTTAAGGATTTTTGCACGGCTAATTTCCTTTTAATTTTATGTAATTAACGAGCTAAAATGCAATTAACATACCATGCCCTTATCACTCAAGGGGTTCTTTGCATTAAATGGGGTTTTAATCACTGACCGTTTCGGTTTAATCTATAAATCTGGGAAAATAAATATATTTTTTTTAAATACAAATATAATTAAAATTATATCGGGTGTGAAATAAAGGACATATATTGTGTAAAAGATTATATCATTTACCAGAATTTTTACACTTCCTGCTGATGTGGATTCATAATCATATTTTATGCTATATTACAAAAAAATTATTTTTTAAAAAAATAATGAAACAAATATTGACATGAAATGTTTTATACCTAAATTTTGTCCAGGAAATGGAAAAGGCCTGAAATTGATACAGGCAAAAACCCTAGAGAAAGGAGGAATCGATATGCTTACAAGATTAAGTGACATCAACAGATTGTTTAACGCTATGGATTTTTTCAGGAACAGATTGGACAGTTTATACAGTGATGCCGACTGGGCGCCTGGGCTGAGATGGTCGGTGGAAGACAGGTTCCCGAAAACCAATCTTTATGAGGATGGTGATCTCTTTGAAATAAGGGCCGAGTTGCCGGGTATTGGAAAAGAGGATCTGAATGTCAAAATCCAGGGGAATTATCTTGAAATCAGCGGAACAAAAAAATCCGCAAGCCCGGAAAAATATGCAATTCACAGAACCGAAAGAGATATTACGTCCTTTACCAGAAGCTTTACCCTTCCTGCGGATGTGGATTCAGAAAAAGTGAAGGCCACGCTGGAAAACGGCATTCTCAGCCTGACGCTTCCCAAATCCGAGGCCGCAAAACCCAAACAGATAACTATTGCTTAAAGACCCATAACCGGATTGAATAATAAAAGGAGGTGTGCAATGAATCATAAAACCGATATCGTGAAAGCCGGTGAAAAAAATATTGAGAAAACAAGAACGCTTGAGACTGTTCTACCGCCTGTGGATATTTATGAAAGCGAAGAAGAAATCCTTCTTTTCGCTGATATGCCGGGAGTTTTAAAAGAAGATGTGAAAGTCAATATTGATAACGGAACTCTTTCTCTGTCCGGTATCAGAAATTTGCAGCCCAGGGGTGCCGCAAGGTGGGAGGAATTTGGAGATGTTGAATACCGTAGAAATTTTTCAGTTCCCCAGACCATTAATGTTGAAAAAGTCTATGCCGAACTCAAAGATGGGGTTTTAAAACTTCATCTTCCCAAGTCTGAAGCAGCCAAGCCGAGATTGATACAGATCAATGCGGCCTAATGCCGACTCAGGGTCCTGCCTCGAAGGGGACCGCAGATAAAACACAAGGGAGCCTGCCTGAAAAGGTCGGCTCCCTTGTGTTTTTTGTTCGGGTCTCTTTAGAAGAATTATTTTCAATTTTTTAAAATTATGTCATAGTAGGGTCCAAATCAATCTGGAGACCCATATCCATGAATCTTTTGGCTATATTATCAAATATCGGATTTCCGGATATTCTGGATATCCTTTTAATTTCCATTGTTTCCTACCAATTGTTTATCTGGTTCTGGGGAACCAAGGCATTCAAAGCCCTCATCGGCATTGTTTTGTTAAGCGG
>JAABTB010000115.1 GCA_011390085.1 Desulfobacula sp. | reverse complement strand
CAAAGGCTTAATCTTCATATCGTGTTCGTCATTTTATCCGACGGCGAACTCTCCCTGATCCGGATCAAACAGGATCACAAACACTATGATGCCGGTTATGGGACCCGCCTGTTTGAAGAAGGGCTCTGTATGTCAGAGGAATTTCTCGGTATTCCGGTTATCTCTGTTTCAGACCCGGACAAATATCAGACAGCCCTGGTAAAAGCCTTTTCCCTTTCAGGGCCGGTCATCCTTCACGCAAAAATTTCAGGCACGGAATATAACGGTCTGGTGCTGAAGGGCAATCGATAAGGGATGAACAGATGGCTTAAAATTTTGACGTCCTTGGAAATCTTCATGCTGATCTGGGGTGCTCCGGCCTGCAGCCATGTGTCCCAGAAAGACCGAATTGAGCTCAAAACCCTTGCTGCTGATCTCAATTCCCTGTTTGTCCATGTCCGGAAGGACCTTGAATCCTTGAAAATCGCCGTAGACCAGGTTTTGTCAGATCCGGAAGGCCGGCCTGGACTTTATGATGAGAATAGATATCGGTATACAAAAAATCATGTGTATTATACCCCCGAAAACGATGGGCACTGCGAGGTATGGGCATCGGGACACATGCCCATCGGGGCTTCTGAGAAAAAAAGGATCAGGGCTATTGAACATCTGTGTCCGGATTTTGAAGCTGTCTATAAGAAAAATGATTTTATTGATTATATTTATCTGACCACCTATGATTCCATTGTCATGGGCTATCCCTATGCAGATATGCAGGCCTATATGAAATCCGGCCTTGATCTGACAAAGGTCTGGGTCACCTACCGGGCTGCCGATGAAAAAGAAAACCCGGAGCGCAGGACCCTCTGGGTCCCCCCCTATGTGGATGCCGTCGGCCGCGGGTATATGACCTCTGTGATCATGCCGGTTTACAGGGGTGATTTTCTTGAAGGAACTCTGGGAATCGATATCACGGCAGATCTGATCAGTGATACATCCATTTCTCTGTCCCCTAAAAATCTGATGATCGTCACGGCATCCACAATTCCTGTGGCAATGAACAAAAACAGCCGCCGGCTTCTGAATCTTAAAGGCCTTGAAAAATACTATTATTTTCAAAAAGAAGCGGAAAACAAGGCCATATCTCCATCCTTGATGATGACCCAGAGCAGTTCAGAGGAGATCAGAGCCATTGCCGACTGGGTTAAGGGGTTTGAGAAGGAGGGCATCTTAAAAATTTCCGGGGTTCCCTACCATTTTTTAAAGGAAGGCATCCCTGAAGTCGGATGGTTTCTGATTGAGATGGTCGAAAAATAAATGAGCCTGAAATCAAAGATATTGGCCGGATTTTTTCTGGTTACCGGTATTCTTGTCCTGGCCGGGGCTGTTAATATTGTTTTTTTCCTCCGCATGAACCATTCCATTGACGAATTGGTCGAAAAACGGTTTGTCATTGAACAGAAAGTCCAATCGGGACATCTTATCATCAACAAAATTTACAATAAGATCTGGGATACCCTGCTTCTGAAAGAGGATCAGCGGGAAGGCCGGATTAAAGAGCTGGACATGCTCGCCCTGTCTTTTTATGAGATCATGGATGAGGTCTCCGGTTACCTTCCCTATCCTTCCGGAAATATCAGAGACCAGAAACGTAATTTTCAGACCTATTATATTCTGGGCAAGGATATATTAACATTGCCTGATGGGGAGAGTTTCCAGGAGCATGGGGAGAAGATGGAGCGGTTCCGGCATTATAAGGAACGGGTGGCGGATCAGATCGATAAGCGGTTCGAAGGATATAAAAATGAATTTGCCGCTGCCCTGGCCGACCTTCAGACAGACACCTATCTGGTCGCAGCCGTTTCAATCCTGTCTGTTATTTTCAGCGCCATGGCAGCCCTTATCCTGTCCATTCGCCTGTCTTCCAATCTTGTTAAGCCGGTTTTAGATCTGACTGCTGCCATTCACAGGTTTACTTCAGGTAATAAAGAGGTCATGGCCCATGAAAGGCCTGATGATGAAATCGGAAGACTGGGGGCCGCATTTAACCGGATGACGCGGCAACTCAATGAATCCATTCAAAATCTTGAAACCCAGATCATTGAGAGAAAACAGGCGGAAAAAGAAGCGCTTCGCCGCCAGGAGCAGCTTGTCCAGGCGGACAGGATGGCATCGCTGGGGATTCTGGTGTCCGGGGTTGCCCATGAAATCAACAATCCGAACCAGTTTATCCTGTCCCATATTGAACCTTTGAAAAATGCATGGGATGGGGCTATTCCGGTCCTGGACCGATATTATAAACAGTATGGGGATTTCAGGCTTGGGGGGGCCAATTATTCCTTGATCCGGGAGAAAATATCAGGGATTTTTTTAAATATTTCCACGGGGTCAAGGCGGATCAAGGCCATTGTCGATGAATTGCGCGATTTTGTAAATGAAAGGCCCCAGGACGGAAAGGCAGAGGTGAACCTCAATGATATTGCAGACTCGGCATTGACATTGATCTCCAATATGATTAAAAATGCCACCCATGATTTTTCCTTTGTCAGGGAGGATGCCCTTCCCTTGGTGCCGGGCCATTACCAGCGATTGGAGCAGGTCATGGTCAATTTGTTGCAGAATGCCTGTCAGGCCCTGGCTTCACCCGGGGAGAGCATCCGCATCATGACTTTTTATGACAAGGGAAAAAACCAGGTCGGCTTTCAGGTGATGGACCAGGGAGTTGGAATTCCTGAGGAAAACCTGGCCCACCTCACAGACCCCTTTTTCACCACCAAGCGGGATCAGGGTGGTACGGGCCTGGGATTGTCCATTTCATCCCGCATTATTACGGACCACAACGGGACCATGACCTTTGAATCTGTTCCAGGCAAGGGAACCCGGGTGACGGTGAGGTTACCCGTAAAAAAGGAAAAAGAATAAACCATGCCCTCAATCAGCCCCCATTTGCCTATTCTGATCATTGACGATGAGCTTGAGAGCCTTGAAGGCTTTGAACTGACTCTCAATTCAAGTGGATTCAACCATATCCGGACCTGCAGGGACAGCCGGGAGGTGATGGGATTTCTAGAAACCTATGAACCCAGCGTCATCCTGCTGGATCTTTCCATGCCGCACCTGTCCGGCCGCGAATTGCTGGACCGGATCTGCGACCGCCATCCCCATCTGCCCGTTATCATCGTGACCGGGCGAAATGAGGTGGAGACGGCTGTTGACTGCATGACCCGGGGCGCTTTTGATTATATGGTCAAGCCGGTTGAGCCGAGCCGGATGATTTCCGGGATCAGACGGGCCGTTGAACTGCACGAGGAAAGGCTTGAATACCAGAATTTCAGGAAGAAGGTGCTCAAGGACGACCTTGAATTTCCCGAGGTGTTCATGGATATTATTACGGCCAATAAACAGATGCGATCGATTTTCCAATATTGTGAAACCATTTCCGGAACGGGCAAACCCGTCTTGATCACAGGTGAATCGGGTGTCGGCAAAGAATTGATTGCCAAGGCTGTTCACACCTTGAGCAAGACCAGGGGCCGGTTTGTACCGGTCAATGTAGCAGGTCTGGATGATCTTTTGTTTTCCGATACCCTTTTCGGGCATTTAAAAGGGGCTTTCACAACGGCTGAAGACAAGCGGTCCGGCCTGATTCAGAAAGCCCGGGGAGGAACTCTGTTTCTGGATGAAATCGGCGACTTAAGTCTTGCAAGTCAGTTAAAGCTTCTGAGGATGCTTCAGGAAAAAGAATATTATCCCATGGGCTCGGATACCCCTTTTGAAACAGACACCCGCATCATTACCGCTACAAACCGGGATCTTATCCGGCTAATGGAAAAAAGACAATTCAGGGCAGATCTGTATTACCGCATTCAGACCCATCATATAGATATCCCCCCGCTCAGGGAAAGAATTTCAGATCTTCCCCTGCTTCTGGGATATTTTCTTGAAAAAACCGCAGCCATTCTGGGAAAAAATAAGCCCACCCCGCCACCGGAGCTTATGACCCTCCTTTCCGGCTATGGTTTTCCCGGAAATATCAGGGAGCTTGAATCCATGGTCTTTGATGCCGTCAGTAACCACAAACAGAAAATGCTTTCCATGGATCGGTTTAAACAGCATATTGAAAAGCATCAGGGCACGGCAATGGAAAAGGAAAAAAGGGAAATCAGCCTTAACCCGTTTTTTGGCATAGACCCCTTGCCCACCTTGAAACAAGCGCCGAAACTGCTTTTTTCCGAAGCGTTGAAACGCAGCCACGGCAATAAGGTAACGGCTGCCATGATGCTGGGGATCAGCCGGTCCGGGTTGAACAAGGCTCTGAAACGAGCCGGAATCCAATGATCTCAAACCCATGGGACAATTGTCCCTGGGAGGACAACCGTCCTTATGACCACTGCCCCTTGATCCACCCTTAATTTCGTCCCATATTCTCTGGTATATGGGGACAATCGTCCCAGCCCTTTTTCTTTCCCCTGGTTCAAAAAACCAAAAAACCTATTGATATGATTCAGAAAAAAATAGGTTCGGCTTTGGTATGGGATTTGCCTATACGTATTCGGGAAAACCTGTAATTTTAAGCGAAAAGGGCTTTATGGCGTATGCAGTCAACTATTTTTTAAAGAAAAAGCTTGCTCTCGCAGGCATGGTGATCATGCTGGCCTTTTCCTTTTCCGCTGTTTTTGCCCCTGTTCTGACTCCCTATGAACCGGATACCCAATTTTTTGACGGATTGACCCTGGAGGGATCCCCCCTTCCGCCCAATGCCAAATTCCGGCTCGGAACCGACCTCCTGGGCCGGGATCTCTTGACCCGACTTCTTTACGGCGCCAGGACCTCCCTTGTCATCGGGATAGTTGCCAATGGCATCGCCCTCTTGATCGGGGCGGTTTTCGGTATTGTGGCCGGGTATGTCAGAGGGGCTGTGGGCGCTTTCATCATGAGATTTACCGATTTGATGATGGCTTTTCCGGCCTTACTTCTGGCCATTGCCCTGGCCGCTATTTTTCAGCCCAGTTTGTGGATCGTGGCCCTTGTAATTGCCTGTGTCAACTGGGTCCAGGTGGCAAGGGTGATCTACAGCCAGACTCTGGCCCTTGCCGACAGCGAATATATTGAAGCGGTCCGCTCCATCGGGGCCTCCTGGCCAAGGATACTGTTTGTCCATATCCTCCCGCATCTCTGGCCCACTTTACTGGTTTTCGGAACCCTCGGCATCGCCACTACCGTTCTTCTGGAAGCCACCCTGTCTTTTCTCGGGGTGGGCGTCCGGCCACCCACGCCTTCCTGGGGCGGCATTATCTACGAAAGCCAGTCCTATTTCCTGGATGCGCCCTGGCTGGTGTTTTTTCCGGGAATGGCCATCATGGTATTGTCCCTTTCTTTCAATCTTGTCGGGGATGCCCTGCGGGACGCCCTTGATCCCATGCGAAGAGGAAGAAACGGATGACGGCCATTCTGCTCCGACGGTTGATGCAATCTTTTCTCATTCTGCTGGGGGTGACTCTGATCACCTTTTGTCTTTCCTTTATGATGCCGGCAGATCCGGTCCGGATGATTGCCGGAAAAAGCGCAACCCCGGAGACAGTGGCGTCCATCCGCAAGGAACTGGGACTGGATAAGCCTTTGGCAATTCAGTATATCCGGTACGTCACCCGGTTGGCCCATCTGGACCTGGGAAGATCCTACAAACAGAAAACACAGGTGAGCGAACTGATCAAAAGCCGCCTTCCGGCCACCCTGCTTCTCATGGCCGGGGCCATATTTTTTGAGATTATCATCGGTATCCCGGCCGGAATTCTGGCTGCCACCCGCAGGGGGAAGGTATGGGACAATGTGATCATGACCATTTCCTTTGCCGGGGTGTCCATGCCCCAGTTTGTCCTGGGTCTGCTGTTGCTCTACGTTTTTGCCTATCTGTTGGGGTGGTTTCCCCTGGGCGGATACGGGACCTGGCAGCATCTTTTTCTCCCGGCCCTGACCCTGGGGATTTCCGGCGGGGGGTGGTATTCCCGGATGGTCAGATCCAGCATGGTGGATGTTTTATGCCGGGACTATATCCGCACGGCCAGGGCCAAAGGCCTGTCCGAATTTAAAACCGTAATGGTTCATGCCCTGAGAAATGCCATCCTGCCCATCATTGCCATGATCGGACTGGATGTCGGTATCTTCATGGCCGGCGCCGTTGTGGTGGAGTCGGTATTCGGTTGGCCCGGCATCGGGCAGATGGCCTGGCAGGCGATTCAGATGGTGGACATCCCGGTCATCATGGGGGTGACCCTTGTGGCTGCCATCGGTATTATTGTTGGGAACCTTCTTGCGGATCTGATCATGCCTTTTGCAGATCCGAAAATGAGGGTTGAATAATTATTTTAATTTTAAAAGGAGGAGTTGAAACATGAAAAAGCAGATCGTATTGGCTGCAATCCTATTGTCCATACTGATCCCGGCCACGGCTATCAGCAGTTTTGCCGGGATTAAACAGGGCGGGAAAATGGTGGTGACGTATAAAGACGATATCAGCACTCTGGATCCGGCCATCGGATATGACTGGCAGAACTGGTCCATGATCAAAAGCCTGTTCAGCCGTCTCATGGATTACAGTCCCGGTACCTATAATTTGGAACCGGAACTGGCCGAGAGTTTTGAATTATCCGAGGACGGCCTTGTATACACATTTCGACTCAGGGAAAATGTTAAATTCCATAATGGTCGCCTCCTGACGGCTGCGGATATCAAATATTCCATTGAGCGGGCCGTCAATCCCAAAACCCAGAGTCCGGGCCAGGGATTTTTTGCCAGTATCAAGGGATTTGATGATATGGCCCAGGGCAAGACCCAGGAGTTGTCAGGGATCACCATTCCTTCTCCGGATGTGGTAAAGATCCAATTGTCCCGCCCGGACGCCACTTTTCTTCATGTCATGGCCATTAATTTTGCTTCCGCCGTTCCCAGGGAAGAAGTGGAAAAATATGGTGAGGATTTCGGCAAGCATCCCGTCGGAACCGGCGCCTTTAAGATGACGACCTGGGATCTGGGTCGTCAG
>JAABTB010000114.1 GCA_011390085.1 Desulfobacula sp. | reverse complement strand
TTAAAGTCCTTGAAAATATCCCTGAAAAAAAGCATCATTGTATCCAGCTTGCCGTCAAAACCATGCACAAGGGAATTTTGGATTATAAAGAAAAATTATCCATGTAAAATACATTCCCATGCATAGGGATGGCGGTTCATTGAATTTTTAATGAAAAAGGGGAGGACCCATTCTCAGGTTTCTGAAGACCATATTATTCTGTTCAGCCTGCCTCTTTTTTATATGCACTACCGGTTGCAGTTCTCTGGATGAATTTGATATCAGGAACCTGGCCAAAACCGATATCGATGAGGTATCGGAAATCCATATGCAGCAGGTCTCTTCCCTGTTAAGGGATTTGACTGAAAAACTGTATAAAAAAAATCCATCCGAATTAAAAAAAAATAGCCGGCAGACCATTGAATCCCGTCTGAACCAGATTTTTCAATGCCCGCCAAATGAAAATTTAGCCGAGCTGGCTTATCAAAAAGGAACTAAGGCCATTCTTCTCGGTTTTGAGCCGGGCTATACAGGAGACCGGGTTTTTGCCATGATGTATGGATTGTATACCATGATCCATACCTCCTATAATTCCAAATGCGAGTTTTTTATACCCGACGCCTTGGATGAACAATCCCTTTACAACAGTGCGCGGAATATTGAAATCTTTGTCTGGCGGCTGAATACCCGGTTGAAAGAAGACGGGCACCCCTTGATCTCTACCAATACCCTGGAAGGGGAAGTGAAGAACCTCAGTTATGAACGCATTTTCGGTAAACTCATCAGCCTTCAGGATACCATGGCGCTCATCGTATCCAACAGGACCGGCAGAATTATCAAAGAGGTGGTCTTGTTTACGGGTATGGCTTTTCTGCCTATAGGCCTATAGGCCTTGATCCTGCATCATTGCTTCAAACCGCTTCAACTGATCTTCATAATACTCTTTTTTTTCTTCCGACCGGGTCAGGGCTTCCCGGGCCGCAGCCAGGGCGGATTTTATGTCGTTGTTGGCCGCCAGGGCCTCTGCATAGGTGTCCAGAATATAGGCCTCTCTTTTCTGCTCCAGGGCATTTTTTGCATATTCCAGAGCCTTCTCCCTGTCTCTGTATCCTTCTTCAGGGCAGGTGGAATAGAGCCAGGACAGGTTATTGAGGGCATGGACGTTCACAGGATCAATCCTCAGGACGTTTTCATAGGCATCAATGGCCCGGTCGTAGTTTTTCCGTCCATAATAATAATCACCAACAAGGGTATAAAGATCTGAATTGGCCGGGTCTAAGGCCATATGCTGAAAAAGAAGACGTTCCGCGATAAAATTGTCAAATTTTTGCTTTGCAGGCCCTGAACTGATGGAATAGCCGGCTCCACAAAGAAATACAATCCCGATGAGATAAACCGAGATCATTTTTTTGACCTTTGAATGATGGGCTGAGATCAAAGCCGGATTTTTTTCACAGTCTTCCAGAAATTTAATCCTCTCACCAATGCTGAAATGGTGCCAGTTGGGTTTATCCACGGATTGCCGGGAATAGGATGCGATTTTATGGAAGGTGGAAATCAGGGAAGAGGCATCACGGGTAAACTCATAAACATGAAGATCTGCCTGCCGTTCGAAATTTCTCATAAAAAAGCCGAAAACGAACCGGAAATATAAAATAAATGCCCCGATCAAGGTCAGGCTGATGAGGATGGCGTGGGCCGTGGTCTTTTCGATTCCGAGCCATGAAAACCCTTTGTATACCGGTTCCAAAAGGTATAATAACAGCATCACGGGTTCAAAAAAAACAAAATTGCAGACCATGAAACCGGCAAAAAATAAAAGATAAAATACCATGTGATATTTCTGAACATGGCCTATTTCATGCAGCATTACCGCATCGAGTTCTTCATCGGACAATACCCTCATCAAAGACGGGGTCACCAGAAGATACCTGAATCTACCGACAAAGCCCATGACCCCGGCCGTCATCATGTTGCCGCCAAACAGCTCCCATTTTAAGATGTCGGAATATTTCAACCCGGCTTTTTTACAGACCGCTTCGATTCTGGATCGGGTATATCCCTGTTCCAGGGGCTTGCAATTCCAGATCTTTCGGATGAAAACAGGCCCGAAGACGGCAATGGCCAGCAAAAAAAGAGAAATATACCCGATCTCTCCGGCCGGTGATGCCAAATAGTCCTTTAGCGGTCTCCAGGGCAGAAGGTTCAGAAGATCCGAAGCCAGAGACAGACAGAACCAGGGGAAAAGTGCGGGAAGAGAAAAGGAGACATTGGACAGGAGATACTCCTTTTTGGACACAGTGCCTGCAAAATATCTGTTTTGTACCGGATACGCCGCATTCCAGATGATGATAAGATAGAAGAGATAGAGCCCGATGAATAGAACAGCTTTAAACGTCGGCAGGAGTTCAAAGAATTTGATGCCGGAAAACAGCAGCGTCAGTTTAAATCCGTAAATATTAACGGCAAAAAGGATCAATGCCGACACAGACAAGCGGGTTATCCTGCTTTGGACTAAATGGTCAATATTCTCAGTGGGGCTTATTGCCGCGAGCCCTTCAATCCGTTTAAAGGAGAGCCGGCAGACGCCGACAAAGCCGAGGCTCACCAAAACAGCATTGATGATCCCATTTCCAGTTGCCGGATCAAGGTTTTGAAACAATTCCGAGGTGCTGTAAACGACCAGGGCAACAAGAAAATACAATAAATTGGAAAACATCTAAATGGTTCCCCTAACAGCAAAGGAATTTAAGATAATCCAGGTTTTCACATCAAATTTTATCTGTTTGTCCCGGAGGAGTTCCTGGGCCATGGACGGTGACACCATTAAGATTTCTATATCCTCGGAAGACTCATTATAAAGGTTTGAAGGGGTTCCCTCACATTCTGCAAACATGAGGCATAGAGATTCGTCCGTCATTCCTGAAGACGAAAAAACCGCAGGGCTTTGATTGATGATCCGGATCATTGTCAATCCGGTTTCTTCAAACAGCTCTCTTTTTCCGGCTTCTTCTATAGTCTCACCTTTGTCCACCAGTCCTGCCGGAAATCCATATTGATAATCGCCCAGGACCACCCTGAATTCCTTAATCAGCACCAGTTTTTTTTCTTTTTTATGATAGGGTATGATCACGACGGCATCGGCGATTCGGTCGTCTTGTTCAAGGGGGTTTGCCGGATTTGATCTTGAGGCAAAAATCCATTCCTTATCCTGGTCCGCCCTGTCTTCATACTGAACGGAGAATAGATTAAGATGGTTATGGTCTGTTATTTTTTTGATGCAATTGATT
>JAABTB010000113.1 GCA_011390085.1 Desulfobacula sp. | reverse complement strand
TGATCAACAATACTCATTTAAAGCGGAAATAATACTCAAAATTATGGTTTTTTACAATGAAAGAAAATCTGAAGAAGATTTATGCGGGGCTGATATTCATCAGATGACGAAATACAAGCCAGAAATGGCAGGCGCTTCCCAAAAGGACGAAGATATGCCAGATCTCATGGAATCCGAATATGCCGGGGAAGGGGTCCGGCTTTTTAAGGGAATAGATAATGGCGCCCACACTGTAAAAAAAACCGCCTGCGGCCAGCCAGAACAGACCAGCGGGGGGCAAGGTCTTTGCCAGCGGATAGATCGCTACCATGCACAACCAACCCATGGCCAGATAGATCAGGGTTGAAATCCATCGGGGAACATGCATGGCAAAAATTTTTAAACCCATACCGATAATGGCAATCCCCCAGACCGCACCGAAAACACTCCATCCCCAGGGTCCCCGGAGCGGGACAAGGCAGATGGGCGTGTATGAGCCTGCAATGACGGCAAAAATCATAATATGATCAATTCGCCGGAAAACCAGAAGGGCCTTTTCCGATAATTTCAATCCATGGTAGAGGAAACTCGCCGTATACATAAGAACCAGGGATGTTCCGAAAATAGAAAACGAAACCACATGCCAGGCATCGGCTTTGATGGCGGCAAAAACGACAAGAAACGTCAGGCCTACAATAGAAGCAAGGGCTCCGGCCATATGGGAGAGGGCATTGACCGGCTCCCGGAATATTTTTACACAGGATTTCATAATCCGGTCTATAATGCTCATCCCGTTTAATGCATAGGTTTGTTTTTCATAATTACATTTCTTTTACCTGAAGATCCGTTATAAAATAATATCTATTCCGATAAACTTCTTGAAAAAATATGCTGATATGCTAATAGTTGCAAAGATTTAAAACAAAATAAGGGAATGGAAGGTTCCATAAAAACCTTCCGGTAACATTTAATTTTAACAGATGGAGGGGAGTATCAATGACTTCAGGATGTTAAAGCCAAAGGATTTATTCAGGTAGGGGTTAACGGTGAACTGTTCGGTTTTGGAAAAGCCGATGACAAGGGTATCTGGAAAGGTCTTGATGTAGACTGCGCCAGGGCCCTTTCGGCGGCTGTTTTTGGAGATCCGGACAAAATTAAATATACGCCTTTGACGGCTAAGACAAGATTTACGGCATTGCAGTCCGGAGAAATTGATGTCCTTTTCAGGAATGCCACCCAGACCTTAACCCGGGATACGGATCTCGGGCTTGATTTTGCCATGGTGAATTATTATGACGGCCAGGGGTTCCTGGTTCCGAAAAAACTGGGTGTGAAAAGTGCGAAAGACCTGGACGGCGCAACCGTCTGTGTTCTTCCCGGGACAACAACGGAATTGAATGTGGCCGATTATTTCCGTTCAAACAAAATGAAAATGAACCCCGTTGTTATTGAGAATAATGCAGAGCTTGCCCAGGCTTTTTTTGCCGGCAGATGTGACTGCTTAACCTCTGATGCATCTCAGCTTGCCGGAACCCGGGCCGTTGCGCCCAATCCGGGAGATTACATGATCCTTCCTGAAATTATTTCCAAAGAACCCCTGGCGCCTGCCGTCAGACACGGAGATAACCAATGGAAAGATATTGTGACCTATACCGTCTATGCTTTGATTGAAGCCGAAGAACTGGGGATTACTTCTCAAAACGTGGATGAAATGCTTAAAAGTGTCAATCCCGTGGTTCAAAGATTTCTGGGAGTTACGGAAGGCAATGGAAAAGCCCTGGGACTTGATGAAAAATTCGCTTACAATATTGTCAAAATGGTCGGTAACTATAGCGAAGTCTTTGAAAGAAATGTCGGGAAAAATACCCAGCTTGGGATTGAACGAGGACTAAATGCCCTTTGGACAAACGGCGGGCTGATGTATTCCCCCCCGTTTAAATAAAATTGAAATCTTACGCAGGGTGCATGCACCCTGCATTTTCTTTTACGCCGACATAGAAAAGCATAATGCTTATTCCCAATCATCATAAAAAAGCCGGGTCCATATCCTTCTGGTATGACCCGGATAAACGATCCATCCTTTACCAGATTGGCGCAGCCTGTTTATTTGCCTTTGTTGCCTGGTACCTGGTTTCCAATACCCTGACCAATCTTGAACGGCAGTCCATTGCCACAGGCTTTGGATTTCTGGATCGGGAAGCAGCCTTTGAAATCGGAGAATCCCTGATCGATTATTCTGCTGTGGACAGATATGGTAAGGCCCTTTTTGTGGGCTTTTTAAATACCCTTCTGGTATCCTTTATCGGTATCCTCTTGACCGTTATTCTCGGAACCTTTATCGGGGTTGCAAGATTATCAAAAAACTGGCTGGTTAAAAAATGCGCTGCCGTTTATATTGAATTGTTTCAGGATATACCGATTTTATTGCAGCTTTTTTTCTGGTATGCTTTTTTCTATGAAATGCTGCCTTCACCAAGGGATGCCATCAACCCGATCAAGGGGGTGTTTTTATGCAATCGGGGATTGATTTTTGGAATCCCGCAATCGCACCCTGTATACGGCTATATGGCGGTTGCCGGTATTGTGGCCGTGGCCATTATTATTGTCCTTAAAAAATGGGCAACCCAACGACAGAATTTAACCGGCCGGATATTCCCTGTGTTCAGGACTTCCTTGGCCCTGCTTATCGGCCTGCCCCTGGCATGCTGGTTCCTTGGCGGCGCGCCGACGGATATGAATCTCCCTGAATTAAAAGGATTTAATTTTAAGGGCGGAATCGGAATCAGCCCTGAATTTACAGCGCTTCTTTTAGGACTTGTTTTGTATACGGCTGCCTTTGTGGCCGAGGTTGTCAGAGCAGGTATTCAATCGGTTTCCAAAGGGCAGACCGAGGCTGCCATGGCCATTGGATTAAAACCCGGACAGGTTTTAAACCTTATCATCCTGCCCCAGGCCTTAAGAGTCATCATTCCTCCCTTAACGAGCCAGATGCTCAATTTAGCAAAGAACAGCTCCCTTGCCGTTGCCATCGGATATCCGGATTTTGTTTCCGTCGCCGGAACAGTTATCAATCAGACCGGTCAGGCCATTGAAGGGGTTCTGCTGATCATGCTGGTCTATCTCATTTTCAGTTTATCCACTTCAGCGTTTATGAACTGGTATAATAAGAAAATGGCCATCATAGAAAGGTGATAATATTTAAATTAATAGGTATGGAATTACAAACAACCCATAAAAATTCAATAACCGCTAAACCGCCCATAGCCAGTGCGGGTATCCTGGGCTGGATGAAAAAGAATCTGTTCAGCAGCCCTTTGAATACCCTTTTGACCCTTTTTATCATCGGTATTATCTGGTTTTCCATTCTTCCTTTCTTAAAATGGGCACTCATCGACAGCTCCTGGCTGCCCGGCGCCAACTGCAGGGAATCAGACGGGGCCTGCTGGTCCATCATTTCAAGCAATTATAAAATGATCCTATTCGGATTTTATCCTCAGGATATTTTATGGCGGCCCATAACCGCCATCGCTCTGCTGGTCGCTTTGCTGTTCATCAGCAGAAATAGAAATTTTTGGAATAAATTTCTCGGATATGCCTGGTTCATTTCTTTGGTAATCATGGGGATATTACTGAAAGGCGGCCTTTTCGGGCTTGAAACCGTTGACATTGAAAAATGGGGCGGCATTATCCTGACTTTGCTTCTGTCGGTTTTCGGCCTCACCGCCGCATACCCTCTGGGCGTTATCCTGGCCCTGGGGCGACAGTCCAGGATGCCGATGATTAAGACCTTTTGCATTTTCTATATTGAATTCATCCGAGGGGTTCCTTTAATCAGCCTGCTTTTTATGTCTTCCGTGGTATTCCCTCTTTTTCTGCCCGAGGGAGTCTCCATCAATGCTGTATT
>JAABTB010000112.1 GCA_011390085.1 Desulfobacula sp. | reverse complement strand
ACCAGGCTTTTATTTCTATTGATAAAGTCTTCATGGGCGACAATAACACAGCAGGGATGATTTTTCCAGATATCGCCGGAAAATCTCATGATTCTGGCCTTGAATTTGATTTCAGCCAGGGCATTGAAAGGGTCGGCGACAATATAGCCGTCGATTTTTTTCCCCAGAAGAGCCGGGGGCATGGCCGGAGGTGGAAGGATGAAAAGGTTGACTTCGTTTTTTTCAAGTTTGGCAGACTGCGGCCTGATAACAGGAGTCAATCCCTGGGATCGGATTCCCATCTGAAGGATCAGGTTATGCATGGAATACCAGTAGGGGACGGCAATCTGCCTGCCGCCGAGGTCTTTGAAGCCGTAAATGTCGGAATCCCCTCTCACGGTGATGGCGCTTCCATTTGTATGATCCCAGGCAAGAACCTTTACCGGAATTTTTTGCTTATATCGCATCCACATGGGGATGGGAAAGAGCATATGGGTGAAATTAAATTTATTGGCCAGGAAAGATTCGCTCAGTATTTCCCAGGATCTGACCATAACCGGTCTTTCAACGGTCAGGCCTTCTTCGGAAAAGTAACCGAGCCCATAGGCCACCAGCAGAGGGGTGGCGTCTGTAATGGGAAGATATCCGATCCTCAGGGTTTCAGATGCGGCAAAGGCTGTTCGCATCCTGGGCAGAAAAAGACTGGAACAGGCCAGAGCCGCAGTTTTCAGAAATTGCCGGCGGGAGCCGGATGGGCTTTGGTCTTCCATCATAAAAGACTCCTTTTGGCCAGGTATGCATTTTTGAAACGGTCCAGTATTTTGACGCGGATTTCCTTGAATCTCGGGTTGTTCCGATCCCTTGGATAGGGTTCCGTGATTTCAAAAATATCCGTTATATTGGCCGGTTCTCCGGCCAGGAGAATGATTTTATTTCCCAGCCGGATGGCTTCGTCAATATCATGGGTGACAAAGACGGCGGTAAACTGTTCGGAAAGCCATAGATTGACCAGTTCTTCCTGGATATGGGCCTGGGTAAAGGTATCCAGGGAAGCAAAGGGTTCATCCAGGAGGAGGACATCGGGATGTCCCACCAGGGCGCGGGCAAGGCAGGCCCTCTGGGCCATGCCTAGAGACAATTGATTGGGTTTGGCATCGGCGAATCCGGCGATCCCCATAATTTCCAGAAACTGGTTGACCCTGTAGTCCAGATTCTCTGTGTCCCCCCTGAGGTTGCACCCATAGGCCACATTCTCTTTTACCGTGAGCCATGGTATCAGCGTGGGCTGCTGGAAGAGCAGGGACCGGGAAGGGTGAAGACCGGTGATTTCCCGGCCGTCCACAAAGATTTTTCCCGATGAGGGCAATTCAAGTCCGGCCAGGAGATTCAACAGGGTTGTCTTTCCGCATCCGGATTCTCCCAGGATAATTACAAAATCACCATGCTCAATGGAAAAAGAAATATCCTTTAATACAATATGATCAGAGGTTTTCGATTTTTTGTAAGTCTTGGTGATCTGTTCAATTTGTATTTTCAATGTGATTTTCCGATACTGTCTCTAGGATAAAGGATCTGTCGATCAGGTGATTTACATCAATGCCGGCCGTCATGATGCCCATGGCGCCGGACATATACTCCTGAATGATGTTCAATGCATCCGGGTCGGGAACCAGAAGAGGGATATCATAGGTCAAATCGGTTTTAAAAAGGATGGGACGGATCATTTCCCTGTCCTGTCCTAAAAAGAACTGGGCCAGGGACAAAAGAGCCTCATTTTTGTTTTCTTCAATCCATCCGGCCGTCCGGACAAATAAGGATATAATTTCTTTTACAGCCTCAGGATATTTTTCAATAAAGGATCGTTTAAGGACAAAGACGGAACCGGGATGGTTTTTCCACAAACTGCCCGTGGTGCAGATTCTCCGGGCCAGACCCTTTTTTTCGGCCGCTCTGCCAAAGGGTTCTTCAACAGCAAAACCGGCGATATCCTGATCACTGTCGGCGGCTCCCATGTCTGCCATCAGATAAGAAGGAACAATTTCCCGGACTACATCAACGGTTTTCTGATCATGGGCCCCAAAGCTGAGCCCGGCCGAGGACAGCAGTCGGTGGAGAAGCATATTCTGAATGGAGAATTCAGCCGGCACAAGGACGATTTTCCCCTTAAATCCGGACAAGGTTTTAATATCTGATGATTTGCTTTTTAGGATGACGCTCCCGTTCCGGTGCGTAAACATGAGCAGCCTTATATCAAGACCCGATGCAAAGAGATCCATGGCCAGGGGAGCCGGGATAAAAGCACCGTCGATGACCTGGTTTAAAAGGCTTTCAGAAACCGGCTGCCAGGCATTCATGACCACGGGTTCAAGGATTGACCGGGAAAGGGTCCTGGGCTGCTGTTCCAGATGAAGATGGGCCACGCCTAAAATCAAATGATCACAAATTTTCAGATGTCCGATGCGAATATGAGGGAGATCTATCATTAATAGCTCATGGTTATGATTTTAGGGTATCTATACCCGTTGCCCGTTTACCATTGTCCCGAACGACCTTATCATAAGCTCCCGAACTTCGCAAGATGAAAGAAACCAAAGGTCCCATGCGATTTTGGAGCTAATCCGGATTCGACTTGATATGAAAGAGGGAATAGGATAAAACAAAAAAATCATAAAAACGGAAAATGGAATATTGAAATGACACAGGACACCCGACCGGTTGTTCAGGATTATTTTTTAAGGCCGGGATTTATTTATCTGCCGGAGAGGCCCACTACGATTTCAACCGTTCTCGGGTCATCCGTGGCCGTGAGCCTCTATGACCGGTCCCTTAAAACCGGGGGCATGAATCATTTCCTGTTCCCCCATGTAAAGGGCAGGGATAAAGCAACTTCCCTTTACGGCAATGTTGCTGTTCTGACCTTGATCCGTATGATGGTCGCCGGCGGATCAAAGCTTTCAAACCTGGAAGCACAGATGTTTGGCGGGGCGTTCAATACCGATGTTTCAAAACGGGATATCGGCAAGGACAATCTTAGAACTGCCCGACAAATTTTATTCAATCAAAAAATTAAAATTGTTTCCGAAGATGTTGGCGGAGAGCTGGGCCGTAAAATCGTATTTAATACCTCAACCTATGAAATCGGAATACTGAAGGTGGGACGGCTGAGGGAATCCGACTGGTATCCATACTCAAATGACCGGTAACGGAATCATGAGACGGGGCTGCCGGGAATTCCGCATGGGCAAAGGAAGCCATGGGCGTTGAAATAGAAAGAAAATTTCTCCTGAAGGGGGATGCGTGGCGGACCCTTGGAACCCCTGTCCTTTATCGCCAGGGCTATCTGAACCGTTCAAAGGAAAGGACGGTGAGGGCTCGCACGGCCGGTGAAAAAGGCTTCCTGACCCTCAAGGGGATGAGCCGGGGGGCGAAACGCAGGGAATATGAATATGAAATTCCCCTGGCCGATGCCGATGCCATCCTCCATGACCTGGCTGAAAAACCCATTATTGAAAAGACCCGCCGTCGTATTGAATACAAGGGATTGTTCTGGGAAATTGATGAATTTTCAGGCGAAAACCAGGGGTTGATCCTTGCCGAGGTAGAGCTGGACGCCGAAGACCAGAAAATTGAGCTGCCCCCCTGGATCGGGGAGGAGGTCACCCATGATCCGAGATATTATAATTCCAGTCTGGTGTTTCATCCTTATACAAAATGGGACTTAAAATAGCTGAGTCAAGGTCGATCCGCCCTCCCTTGACGAAATCACAACCGACCCTTCTGGATAATGGCGATCAACAGCCAGATGCCGAGAACTGCCGCCGCCATAAAACCTGCGATGCCGATGACGGACACCCCGAAAAGAATGGGCGGGACGTCGGAGTTGATGACAACGGCAGACCCCAGGATCAGGGCCGCGATAATGATGGAAAAGGAAATCCGGTTGCTGGTCTGGTCCTGGTTGTTCAACAGCTTATCCAGGTTATCGATCTTAATACTGAAGGACAGCTTCCCGGATTTTGTAAGACGCATGATTTCTATGGCATCTCCGGGAAGGGTCTGGAGCAGCCGGTAGGATTCCCGCGCCAGCCCCATGACATCTTCCGCAATTCTTGAAGGCTTGAATTTCCTTTGTTTTGCCGCCGTCACGTAAGGAACGGCATGGGAAATCATGTCAAAGTCAGGGTCAAGCTGTCTTGCCACCCCTTCAATGGAGATAAAGGCCTTCATCATCAGAAAGAAATCCGGCGGAATGCGAAGCTTGTGGGCGGCACACAGCTCAAGGAACTGGTTCAGCATCCGGGCGGTTTTAATATCCTTCAAGGTTTTTGACAGGTGAAGGGATACAAACAGAGATACCTCTTTTTCCAGCCGGGACAGATCCGGCAGGGTTTCATATTCTGCAAGCTCGCATAATAGCCGGGCCGTGAGTTTATGATTGTTTACGGCAATGCTGTGGATGAGATCCACAAACACTTCCCGGGTGGTTTTGTCCACAAAGCCGGTCATGCCGAAATCCACCGGGCAGATACGGTTTTTTTCCAGGATAAAGATATTGCCCGGATGGGGGTCGGCATGGAAGAATCCATACTCGAAGACCTGCTTCATGATAAAGTCGGCCCCTCTTTGGGTAATGAGCTTTCTGTCCAGCCCGGCAGCATCTATGGCGTCAATGTCATCGGCCTTGATGCCGTCGATGTATTCCATGGTGAGAACCCGTTCGCCGGATTCAGCGGTAAAGACCCCCGGAATATGGATGGTCCGGTCATCTTTAAACTGCTGGGCCATCCGTTCCATATTGGAGGCCTCAACCGAATAATCCAGCTCTTTTTCAAGGGTTTTCGCAAATTCTTCCACGATCCTGACCGGGTTGAAAATAGAGGCCTCCTCGATATTGTTCTCCATAATGGAGGCCAGGTGATGGATGATTTCAAGATCAATCTCAATAATCTTTTTGATGCCGGGCCTCTGGATTTTAACGGCCACGGGTTCATTGTCCTGGTTCCTTGCTCGGTGAACCTGGCCGATGGAGGCGCTGGCAAAAGGGCTTTCTTCCATGGACCGGAACACCTGGTCATGGGGAAGGCCGAATTCAGAGGCGATAATGGTTTTGACCTGTTCAAACTCAAAGGAGGGCACATGATCCTGGAGTCTGGTCAGTTCCTGGAGAAGGTCCACCGGGATCAGGTCCGGCCGGGAAGACAGAACCTGCCCCATCTTGATAAAGGTGGGGCCTAGTTCTTCCAGGGCCATCCTGATCCTCTGGGTATTGGACAGCTTTTCAACCTTTTCATGCCGGGTGACAAAGGGAATGAGCTGAAGACCGGATTCAATATACCGGTCGATATTCATGGCATGAATGATGTTTTCAAAACCGTATTTTAAAATAACGCTGAGGATCTGCTGGTACCGCAGCAGATGGCGGTACCGCTTGCCCACCCGGCCGATGGTTTTGATGCTCAGCATACAGGTCCGGCCGTCAACGGCTTATTCATCGGTCAGTTTTTTTGTCAGGGCATCCATCCGGTCATTGAGGGCCTTGATATCGGACCGGGACGGCAGATCCAGTTTTTTCAGGATTTTTTCAATGGTCGCCTCCAGCTTTTTATCAAATTCCGCCCTGGCCTCTTCATATTTCCCCTGGCAATCCTTTAGAAAATCCCTGGCCTCGTCCTGGCTCATGCTGGATGTCTTGGCAAATTCCTTTGCCAGATCCTCAATTTCCGCCTTTGATCTCAAGGCCAGACCCACGCCGGTCAACAGGCTTTTTTTCAAATAGTCAAACATGATTCCTCCCTTTATTTTGTTCCGAAGGAGACATCCAGGATGTCTTCCACGCTGGTGTTCCCTTCCAGGATGGCATCCATTTTACCACAGGTAGCGGTTAAAAGGGTATGGATAAAAAATTTGGCCGATTCCATCTGTCCTGCATAGAACGCCGCGTCCTTATTTTTTGGCGCAGCCTTTTGGACTGCTTCCCTGTCCAGGCTCCCTGCCTTTTGTGCCAGTTTGGGTGCGGCAATGGAGGCCCGCCACAGGTGCATCCAGGCAAAGGTCACATCCCCGGTCACTTCAAGGAAGGGATGGGCAAATGCATAGGCGTTCAAGACCCGTTCCGATCCGGCCCGCCGGCCCATTTCCTTTGCCAGTGCCTCCAGCCTGGATACGGCATGGGCTGTCTTCTCAGCCATGGCCTGGAGCCCGTCGATTTTCTTTGCATCTTCAATGGTGGATTTCATCTGGTCCAGGAAATAGGCGAAGCTTTCTCCTTTGTTCATGGACAGTTTCCGGCCCAGAAGGTCCATGGCCTGGATGCCGTTGGTGCCCTCATAGATCATGAAGATCCTCGAATCCCGCATGAGCTGCTCCACCGGGTATTCGCAGATATAGCCGTAACCGCCGTAGACCTGGACCCCGTGGGAGCAGATCTCAAGGGATTTATCCGTCACATATCCCTTGACAATGGGGGTCAGCACCTCGATGAGGGCCGCCGTATCGGCTTTGAGCTTTGCATCCCCGGTGGTATGGACAATATCCGAACATTTGCCGTAATAATAGATTAAAGACCGCATGCCTTCGGTATACACCTTCATGTTCAGAAGCTGGCGTTTCACATCCGGGTGCTGGATAATGGTCACATTCTCGGCCTCGGCATTCTTCCCGGCCAAAAGGTGTCTTCCCTGAACCCTTGTCCTGGCATATTCCAGGGCATACATATAGGAGGCCGATGCCACGGCAAACCCCTGCATGCCCACAAAGGCCCGGGCCTCATTCATCATCCGGAACATTTCCGGCATGCCCTTGTTTTCTTCCCCCAGAAGGGTGCCGATGCAATCCCCTTTTTCCCCCAGGGAAAGGGAGGCCGTGGCATTGCCGTGGATGCCCATCTTATGTTCAAGCCCGGTGCAGACCACATGGTTGAATTCCCCCAGGGACCCGTCGTCATTGACATGGTATTTGGGAACCAGGAACAGGGAAATACCCCGGGTTCCTGCCGGTGCCCCTTCAATCCGGGCCAGGACCGGGTGGATGATATTGTCGCAGAGATCATGCTCCCCGGCAGAGATGAAAATCTTGGACCCCTTGATGGAATAGGTTCCGTCCGGGTTTTTGACGGCCGAGGTGGTCAGCGCCCCCACATCGGAACCGGCTTCGGGCTCCGTCAGGAGCATGGTGCCGCCCCATTCCCCTGCAAACATCCG
>JAABTB010000010.1 GCA_011390085.1 Desulfobacula sp. | reverse complement strand
CTTGAAGCATTATATTGAATCTCTTGAGATTCAAAAAAAGGCCAATAAGGCCTCAGCCATTTTCGGTGGTAAGTTTCCCCATGCAACGGCAATTTTCCCCGGCGGATGCACCCAGGAACCCGATATTGATCATATTGCCTCATACCGCTCATTAATTAGTGAGGTTCAAGATTTTATTCACAAAAAATATCTTTCCGATATTCTGGCCGTGGCCGGGGAATTCCCTGAATATTGGCATATCGGTCAAAGCCGGGGCGGGTTTCTTTCATACGGGCTTTTGCCTTTTGGACCCGAGCTGGACAGTAAAAGGCTGTTTGCCCCCGGCGTGTTGTTGGAAAATAACATTAGCCAGGTCAATTTTGATGCCATCCGGGAGGATGTAAAATATTCCAAATATTCATCGCCCTCCGGCTTAATGGTAAAAGAGGGAGAATTGACCCCTTCCCCCCATAAACCCGGGGCCTATTCATGGGTGAAAGCGCCGCGGTATCAGGGGAAAATGGTGGAAGTCGGCCCGGCAGCCAGAATCCTGGTGGATTACCATCAAAACAACAACCCTAAAATCAAGCAACTGGTGGATAAATTTGCCGGTATGGCCGGCATTAAGCCTGAAAATTTAAATTCAGTGCTGGGCAGACATTTATGCCGTGCCATATCTGCTGTGGTCATTGCCGATTTCCTGCTGGAGGAGACGGAACGGATCGATATACAAGCGCCGTTCATGGCCCAATATGATCTTCCGGAATCAGGGGAAGGATTTGGGGCCACTGAAGCGTCACGGGGCGCCCTTCTCCATTATATTAGGATTAAAGATTATAAAATAGAAAAATATGAATGTGTGGTGCCCACCACCTGGAACTGTTCACCCAAGGATGACAAGGACCAGCCAGGCGCTCTTGAATCGGCATTGGTGGGAACCCGTGTGGAGAATCCGGAAGAACAGATTGAGGCCAATAGAATTGTGCATTCTTTTGATCCGTGTTTGGCCTGTGCCGTGCATTAACAAACCGACCCATATACAGGTTGAAATTTTTTAATTTTTCGCTGAGGACAAATTTATGATGGATCGACGAGAATTTCTGAAAATGGCTGCATGTTTAAGCGCCTCTTTTGGTATAACCCAGCTTCCCGGGATTGTTTATGCAGCCCTGAAAAAGATTGACCCTGCCGGTGTTCCCAGGCTTCTCTATCTTCAGGGCCAGTCCTGCACGGGCTGTTCCATTTCTTTGCTTCAGGCGGAATCCCCCAATGCGGTTTCCATGATTACACAATATTCAAAACTTTCTTTTCACGCTGATCTGTCCGCCACATCCGGAAAACAGGCGCTGAATCTCATTGAAGACTATATCTCGGGCAAGGCTGGAGAATACTTTCTGGCAGTGGAGGGTGCCATCCCCTGGGACATGCCGGAAGCCTGTGTGATAGGAGACAAGCCGTTTGCCGATTATTTAGCGGCTGCTGCAAAGACCATGAACGGTGCCATAGCAGTGGGCACCTGTGCCACCCATGGCGGTATTCCTGCCGCAGAAGGCAATTTGACCGGTGCCGTCAGCCTGAAAGAATTCTATAAGCGGAAACAAATCAATCCCCTGCTGATTGAAATCCCGGGTTGCTCCGTACATCCGGACTGGGTATGGAAAACCATCATCCACCTGGTTCAGGTCGGGTTGCCTGAATTAATCAATGGTCAGCCGAAATTGTTTTTCAGCCGCAAGGTCCATGAGCTATGTCCACGGTATCATGATTTTCAACAAGAAATCTTTGCCCTGAAACTGGGAGATAAAGGGTGTCTTTTCAAATTGGGCTGCCTGGGTCCCGATACCTATGCAGACTGTCCGACAAGGTGGTGGAACGGTGGACAAACCTGGTGCATTGATGCCAATGCGCCCTGTATCGGCTGTGCCGCCCCCTCGTTTGCAGCAAAAAAGAACTTCCCATTTTACAGGTCCTTTGAACAGACCATGACCGGAACTTCGGAGGACAATAAATGAAATTAAAGGAGAGGAGCATGTCTGCTTCGTTGGGCCAGAAGAAAGAACTCATGTTTTCAGGAGTACAGATTCGTCATAAAATTTTTGCCGGCAGCTTTGGAATTTTGATTGCCTCCATGGTTTTGGTTTTCATTATCATTGTCTTACGGGGGAGGGGGGCCAGCGCAGAAGGCACGCTGTTCATCGAAAGACTTCCAATTGTTTTGGGTGTGTTATGCGCAGTATTGGTTCTATCCGGTTATATGCTGTGGATGATGGCCGGGAAGATTTCCCGACCTGTAATTGCCTGTTCCGATTTTGCAGTTGAAATCAGCAGGGGGAAATATTCTGCAGTTTATAGTCTTGAAAATGCCGGCGAGATTGGATTAATTGCAGGCGTTTTGAAGGATCTGGCAGTCAAGCTTGAGACAGAAGATAAAAATAATAAACAGGCAAATCTTAAACATCAAGGCGTCCATGAAGGGATCAAAGCCAATGCCGATGAATTGCATGAAGCTGTTGCCGGTCTTTTAAGGTTGGCGGCCGATCTGACGGAAAAATCTGAAAGTATCGCTAAAGAGTCAAACAGTGTTGCAGATGCTACGGAAGAGATGAGTGTGAATACCGCTTCTGTTTCAGAGGCTGCTGAATATTTACAAAAGAATATGGATTCAATAACGATAACGACGGATGAAATGACCAGTACCATCGGCGAGATTACTAAAAATTCCGAGAAGGCCAGGGTGATCACCATGGAGGCTAAATCCTGTGTCGATAAAGCCTTTGAAAAAATTGATATTTTAGGCAAGGCTTCCGAGGAAATCACATCGGTCATTGATACTATTGTCGAAATTGCCGAACAAACAAAGCTGTTGGCTTTGAATGCGACAATTGAAGCGGCCAGGGCCGGAGAGTCGGGAAAAGGATTTGCCGTTGTTGCCGGGGAAGTGAAGGACCTGGCTGCTCAGACAAATGAAGCCACGCTTAACATTAAACACAAAATCGAAGCCATGAGCAGTTCAACTCAAAGCACTATAATAGAGATAAAAAAAATCAATGATGTGACACACAATATGACGAACATTGTAGAAACAATAGCTGCTGCCGTTCAGGAGCAGAGTGTTTCCAGCAACACTATTGCCGACAACGTCAGCGGGGCGGCCTTTCAGACGAAAGCGGTCAGTGCAAATGTTATTCAGGCTGCCGCTGCCGTGTCACGAATTACCCATGGCATGAGGAAGGTCAACGAAAATGTGACGGATATACGAAAGGATTTGGCTGACGTCAACAGCAGTTCCGAACACCTTACAAAGGTGGAAAGGCGACTGCTCGGTTCGATAGCATAAAGAGAAGATGGAGTTACTGCTGCTCCGCACTGCTATTCCATCGGATGTTAAACTCCTTATCGAAAAAAAGAGGTTTTTCCCATGATCAAAAATGCGTTTATCAATCTACCGTTTAATTTAAAAATACTGTTTCCCATTCTCATTGTTCTCCTGTTTTCTCTGACTATCGGCGGATATCTGATCAGCAATTTTGTGAAAAAACAGATGACTGCAACCTATATGGATTCAGTACAAACCCTGTCCCATTCAATTCAGGACGGAGTCAAAGGTTCTCTGGAGCGGGGACAGATGCAAAATTTTAAAAAATTACTCTCTGACCAGAAAAATATCAAGGGCATATTAGATGTGTCCCTTTATGACCTGCACGGAAACATCAACCTGTCCTCTTCTGAGCTTGATTCAGTTCCCGCCCATGTGCCGCCTGAAATTTTCGACACGTTCGAGTCATCGCTTGATACGATTCAAGTCATTGAAAAAGATTCCGTCCAAATGTATATCCCACAGAGGGTCGTTCCAGATTGTATTCGATGCCATCCCACCTGGAGCCTCGACAAGCAAGGCGGCATTATTTCACTTACCTATGATCTGACACAACTTCAGCAGGCACTGGATAAGCAAAATTTTGTGCTGATCATCGGTATAGTTTTTTCCCTTGTTATTGTCAGTCTGTTTGTTGTTTTTATTGCAAGATCAATTACCAAACCAGTGGCCGGCATGACCGAATCCATGGAAAAACTTGCCGCCGGCAACCTTGAAATTGAGATCCCGGCTCAGGATCAAACAGATGAAATCGGCAAGATGGCCAAGGCGGTTAAAGTTTTTCAGGAAAACGCAATTGAGAAAATTCATCTGAAAGAAGAGCAGGAAAGGACCAAAATCAGGAATGAAAAAGAGCAGAAAGAGATGATGGAGAAAATGACTGAGTCCTTTCACTCAAGCATAGGAACGGTTATTAACGCCATTTTAACTGCGGCTACGGATTTGCAGGGATCTGCCCGTAAAATGAACGAGACGGCCGAGAAAACCCTTCAACAGTCTTCATCCGCTGCTGCCGCTTCCAAACAGACGTCGACAAATGTTCTCAGCGTAGCCTCTGCCACAGAGGAATTAACCGCCTCAGTGGGAGAGATCAGTGAACAGGTGGCAAGCTCATCAGCAATTGCAAGAAGCGCCGTTAAAAAAGCACAGAATACCAATGAAATGGTGGGAAGCCTGACCGCAGCCTCCCAAAAAATTGGTGATGTGGTCAAATTGATCACCGACATTGCAAAACAAACAAACCTTCTGGCCTTAAATGCAACCATTGAAGCCACCAGGGCCGGGGAAGCCGGCAAAGGGTTTGCAGTAGTTGCAAACGAGGTTAAAGAGTTGGCTAAACAGACAACAGCGGCTACCACTGAAATTGCTGAACATATTAGCGGTATACAAAGCGCCACCAAAGATGCCGTTTCTGCAATTAACGACATTACCGGGACCATCAATACGATTAGCGAGAGCTCAACCATCATTGCCGCTGCGGTAGAGGAGCAGTCTTCTGTAACCAGTGACATTGCCGAAAGCACGAACCAGGCGGCGTCCGGCACTCAAGAGGTAACACAGAGCATTACAATTGTGACCCATGCCGCCAACGAAACCGGACAAGCCGCAAGTGAAGTACTGGCCAATGCCGATGAACTGTTAAAACAGGCCGATGTTTTGCAGAATGAAGTTGAAAAATTCTTATCCCGGATAAGGCCGAGCTAACAAAAGAGGAACAGCATGTTCAATATTGAAGACAATGAAATTTTCAATGACTTTATTGAAGAGTCGCTGGAACATCTTGACGGCATTGAAGATGACCTGCTTAAAATAGAGGAAGCCGGGAAAGACATCGACGAAGAGATTGTTAACAAAGTATTTCGGGCCGTACATACCATCAAGGGAGGAGCAGGTTATCTGGGTCTTAAAAATGTCGAAAAATTAGCCCATAACAGTGAAAATGTAATGGCTAAAATCCGTGCCGGGGAGCTTATCCCTACACCGGGCATTATCTCAACATTGCTGGATTCCATGGATACCTTATCAACATTGATCAACCGTCATGGAAAATCAGATGAAATTGATATTTCCGCTAACCTGACCGCCTTGAAGGCTATTTGTATCGGGGATGCTTCTTTAGAGAACGACAATCCGGAGAACATATCATCGCCGGCCCAGGCACCATCCAAAATTTCGACCGATGCGAGACCGGCATCCGAAAACCATCCTGTTTTAACCTCCTCGCCGGCGGAAGAGACCTTGCTCAAGGTAGAGCCATCGGTGATGGAGGCTTTCTTTAAACAGGCAAGTTTTCTCTATATTTTACAATACAACCTGTTAAACGATACGGACGCCAAGGGAAAAGACTGTGCAAAAATTATAGAAGAGCTCAAGGAAACCGGAGACATTTTAGCCACCAATATTGACGGTGATGCTTCAGACGAACTGATTAAAAAAAATGGTCCCCTGCTCATTGTTATCTTTGCTACCATATTGGAAAATGAACTCATGGGGAATTTTTTTGATATCATCCCTGATCAAATCCAGCAGATTACCCCTGAGTACCTGGAGCAGGTTGCTTTGCCTCCTGAAGCCGTCCCCCTTCAAGAGCAACCCGTTGAAGCCGGACCGGCTTCAACTTTGTCTGTCTTCACGGAAACACCTGTTCCGAAAACAATGGAGAAACCGAATACAACTCCGCTCAAAGATCCTTCAGCCAAAGCGGAGCAAAAACCAGATAACCTGCGGGTCAATGTCAGACTGCTGGACACCCTGATGACCCTGGCCGGTGAACTTGTTTTGACCAGAAACCAGCTTATCCAGGCCGTATCGTCCCGGAGGGTCATGGGCATCGACAACATTTCTCAACGTCTTAACCTGGTTACCTCCGAACTTCAAGAGGCCATCATGAGTACCCGCATGCAGCCCGTAGGGAATGTCTTTAACAAATTTAAACGCATTGTCCGCGATCTTTCCAAGAATCTTGGCAAAAAAATCGAGCTCATTATCGAAGGAGAAGAGGTCGAGCTGGACAAAACCATTATTGAATCCATCGGTGACCCTCTGACCCATCTGGTCAGGAATTCTGTTGACCATGGGATTGAAATCCCTGAAAAGCGTATTGCCGCTAAAAAGCAGGAAACCGGTATTTTGCGGATAACAGCCTATCATGAAGGCGGTCAGGTGATGATTGCCATTGAAGATGACGGCGCCGGTATAGATATTGAGCGGGTTAAGGAAAAGGTTCTGGCCATGGGACTTCGCGAATCCTCTACTCTGGATGAACTCAGCGATAAGGAAATTGCAAACCTCATCTTTTTGCCCGGCATGTCAACGGCAAAAGAAATAACCGATATTTCCGGCCGGGGAGTCGGGATGGATGTTGTGAATACCAATATATCCAAAGTCGGCGGGACCGTCGATATTGACACAACACCGGGAAAAGGGTCCATCATAACGATTAAACTGCCCTTGACCCTGGCAATTATACCCAGTTTAATCGTCACGGTGCAAAATGAGCGGTATGCCGTTCCTCAGGTCAATATGGTAGAGTTGGTAAGAATACCTGCAGCAAAGATCAAGGAAAGGATCGAAAAAATAGGTTCCGCCTTGGTTATGCGCCTCAGGGGTGAACTTTTGCCCCTGATCAAACTGACGGATGCCCTTGGTATTGAAGCTCGATATTACGCCGATCAAGACACAGGTGAGCAGTTTCAGGACAAACGGACCTTCACTGAAGATCGGCGGCAGGCACAGGCTGACAAAATCGTTGCGCAGGTGGGTACGGAAGCCACAGCCTCCGGCCATGAAAAACGTGTCCTCACGGCAGACAGGCGGACCAGCCCGATGAGCGCTTATAATATTCTGGTGGTTTCTGTCGGAGACTATCATTATGGTTTGATTGTGGACCAGGTGCTAGACTCCGAAGAGATCGTGGTTAAACCGGTGGGAACCCACCTGCGTGACTGCGAATGCTATGCGGGCGCTTCTGTTCAGGGTGACGGTAAGGTGGCGCTTATTTTGGATATCATCGGCATCAGCAATATCATGAACCTGCGAACCGTTTCAAAATCTGCTCAGAAACAGGCTCTACAGAAAACTGAGAGCAAAATAACAAAAGACACCCAATCTTTGCTGCTCGTCTGCAATGCACCTGACGAACCCATGGCCATTCCTTTGGACTTGATTTCAAGAATTGAATTGTGCAAGACAAAAGACATCAAAATCACCGGGGGTCGAAAAAATATTCAGTACCGCGGCGGACCCCTCCCCCTGTTCAGTATTGATGAGGTTGCCGCTGTCGGCTCGCCGGATACAGCCGGCCCGACCTGCTATATCATTGTCTTCTCCATAAGCGGCAAGGAAGTTGGAATTATCATGTCGGAGATCATCGATATCATCAGGGGGACTTATACGATCGATGAAATGACCCACAAGCAGCCGGGTATTATGGGATCAACGATTATTAACGAAGAAATTACCTTGCTGGTTGATCTTTATGGGGTCATTGATGCCCTTGTGCCGGAGTGGACGAAAGTATTAAAGGCTAAAATAAAATATGACCGCCCTGCCAATATTCTGGTGGTTGAAGATTCCCCATTTTTCCTCAATCAAGTCGTATCATTCCTCTCCGATATCGGGTACAAACCGTTAACAGCGATGGATGGCGTACAAGGACTGGATGTCTTGAACAGGGAGAAAATTGATATTGTGCTGACCGATATTGAGATGCCCAATATGAATGGATTGGAGATGGCCAAAAAGATACGCGCCGATGAGCGATTCAAGGATCTCCCCATTATTGCGGTCACAAGTCTGGCCGGAGATGCTGCGGAAAAGGAGGGTAAGGATGCCGGCATTAATGATTATCTGGTAAAGCTGGACCGCGAAAAAATAATTGCCTGCGTTAAGAAATATCTTGTATAAAACGCATACTATTTGATCAAGCGTGCAGATGAGGGCGGCAGGATCCAACACAACCTAATTTTAACAGAGATAAAACAATGATGAATACAGCCAACGAAAGCCCGAACATAGAACTTGCCCTTTTTCATATCGGAGACATGCTCTGCGGACTTGACACGCGCCACGTGCAGGAAATCAACCATAATTTTGAAATTACCCCTGTTCACAGGGCCCCTGATTATGTTCGAGGTGTCATCAACCTTCGTGGCGAAATCATCACCGTTATTGACCTTCACCGGAAATTTAACATGCCCCCCTGTGAAGCGCATGATGATATCCAGGTTGTGGTTGTCCGTTATGAAGAGGAGTGCATTGCATTGCTGGTGGATAGTATTTATGACGTTGTTAATGCACCACGCTTTGAGATTTCCGTTCCGCCGTCAAATGTTGACGGGATAAGCGGTGCATTTATCAACGGCATCTACCGCATGGAAAACGATCTGGTGATTGTTCTTGACCTGGATGAGCTGCTCAAAAAATAATGCCCAAACGTTTATTACGAGTTCTGGTCGTTGATGATTCCGTCTTGTACAGGAAAGTCCTGTCAGATGTCCTTTCCAGCATTTCAGGGGTTGAAGTTGTCGGGACTGCAACAGACGGCCGGGTGGCATTGGCAAAAATTCCTCAACTGAAACCGGACATGCTGACATTGGACTTTGACATGCCTGAACTGGACGGGCTTAAGGTTTTGGAACATGTCAGGATAGATCACCCCGATTTGAAGGTGGTTATGGTTTCAACCCATACAAAAGAGGGTGCCGCCATAACATTAAAAGCCCTTGAACTTGGCGCATTGACCTTTGCCACTAAACCCAGGACTGAAAATCCGCTGGAAAGTAAAACTGTTCTCTTCGACCAGTTGGCCCCTGTTGTAAAAGAGATCCTTTCCCAGATACAACCATTACAATATTCAGTCGGCAATGGCCCGGCCATACCTCCCGTCATCGATGCTGTACCGGAAAGAATAATATCCCAGGTAGAGGTTGGGCGTATCCAAATCGTCGCCATCGGTATTTCCACCGGCGGCCCCAAAGCCTTGGCAGAACTTATTCCCTGTCTTCCCCAGGATTTACGTATTCCTGTTGTTATTGTTCAGCACATGCCGTCGGAGTTTACGGCAGCATTGGCAGAATCACTGGACCAAAAAACTGCGTTGAACGTGATAGAGGCGGAGAACAATATGGAGCTTAAGCGGGGTACGATTTTCATTGCCCCCGGCGGCAAGCAGATGAAAATTGTGAATATTTCAGGAAAACCCACACTTGAAGTTAATGATGATCCGCCGGAGAATCATTGTCAGCCTTCGGTAGACTATCTGTTTCGGTCCATATCAAAGGTGTATGGAAAGCATTCCCTTGGCGTCATTATGACCGGTATGGGGTCCGACGGGGTTCTTGGCCTGCGGTTGATGAAACGGCTGGGCGCCCAGGTGATTGCCCAGGACAAGCAAAGTTGTGTGGTTTTCGGTATGCCCGGTGAAGCCATCAATGCCGGCGTTGTTGACCGTGTTGTACCTCTCAACCATATCGCAACTGAGATTGTTCGGCGGGTCGGGAAATGAGGATAACCGTCAATGCGCTTATGGAATTGGCTGTTATCGTCCACAAGCACTGTGGTATTGTTCTGAAAAAAAACAAAGCCTATCTTATAGAAAACAGACTTCAACCTCTCATTGAAGAATATTCCCTTTCCTCTTTTGAAGAACTGATTGTCAAGGCAAAGGACTCTTCACAATTGACCAGCCATATCGTTGATCTTATGACCACAAACGAAACCTCCTTTTTTAGAGATAAAAAGCCCTATGCACTGTTAAAGGAAAAATTACTGCCGGATTGGCAGGCCAATTTCGGAAAAAAGCGCGGCCGGCTGAACATTTGGAGTTCTGCCTGTTCAACCGGCCAGGAGGTGTATTCCATTGCCATAAGCCTTATGGAGTATTTCAAAGAAAATCTTTACAGTCATAATATCAAAATTAAAGCCTCTGATATCTCAGATTCAGCCATAGTCAAAGCCAGCAGCGGCCGGTATTCAAATTATGAAATCAGCCGGGGGTTGAATGCCGTTCAATTGAATAAATATTTTACCAGGGAAGACTCATGCTGGAAAATAAAAGATGAACTGAGGAGTATGGCCTATTTTGAAAAAATGAACCTGCTGCAGCCTAAACTTGAATATGGCCGGTTTGATATCATTTTTTGCCGGAATGTGGCGATATATTTCAGCAAATCCGATCGCCGGCGATTATTTGAAAGCCTTTCATCATGCCTGAATAACAACGGCGTTCTGATAATCGGAGCCACTGAATCACTGTTTGATATCAATGAACGATTAAAAAGGGTGGATTACAATGGCACTGCATATTATAGTCTCAAACAACCGTTCCGTTGAAATCAGTCTAATACTGAAGAGACCCTTGCTATAAGCTGCTCCGGCTCGACCGGTTTTACCAGATAACCCGAAACCCTTAATTCTTTCGCTTTAATTATTTCATCTTTTCTGGAGCTTGAAGAAAGAATAATAAATTTTGAATTTGCATTATATTCTCTGATTTTTGCAATGGCTTCAAATCCGCTCATTTTGGGCATATTAATATCCATGAGGGTTAAATCAGGATCAAATGTTCTATGAATTCTACAAGCCTCCTCACCATTTTCCGCTTCTTTTATCGTCGCTCCTTCTGCTTTAAGAGTTTGCGAGATAATATTTCTCATCACTCTTGAATCATCAACAAGGAGTATTCTTTTCCCCTTGATTTTGCTCTCAGTTTTTTCACCGAAATCTATTCTCAAAATAATCTGTTCCGTTGAATTTTTTGTTTCCGGGTCCTCAACATCAAGGCTGATGATATATCCTTGCAAAGAGTTTGAAATTTCACTTTTGTAACTTTTTTTAAAAACAGGTGTGTCAAATTTCACTTTCAAGCCGATGTCGTCCCAGTCTGATATGGTTCGTCCAACCACTACATTTAAAAATTCATTCAACAAATCGATGGAATCGTCACCGATTTCTTCAAATTTTGCCATTCCAAGCCTTTTTGCAATAGCAGAAGCAAGTTTTAAGGCATCATAAACGCTGTTGAATGTCAGGACAAATTTTCCGTCAACTTTTTTATCAAAATCAGTATAGGAAATAATATGCGCAAATTGTAAAATATTCTTTTCCTTGAGAACCTGTCTTTTTTCCGAACCTATTACCTTCAGGTGAGTCATCTGCTCTATGCTTGATTTATAGGCATTAATCAAAATATCTATGTGTTGATCGAATCGGCTCATAACGTCTCCGGATGTATGTCAAAATGATTAATCTTACAAAAAATATTGTTTGTTATCAAGTGTTAATCATTCCTAAATCAAGGCAATAGATCAATTCATGAAAATTGAATCAATAAAAAACCTTGAAAATCTATAAAATTCTAAAAAGCCGGCTGAAATAACTGCTTACCGAGTGTGATTCGGAAAGAAGATAGAGGCCCATCTGTTTCAATTCAATATAAATTCTGTCCAGACTATTCCATATATTTGACAGGACCGAGGGGGGACCAGGGACGACTGGATTGCGTGGGCACACAATCAAGCAGAGCGACTTGATCCTTTGAAGCATAGTCCATCATCTATCCTTGATGATGCAGAAAAATTAGAAAAAGCCTGTCAGCGGCAAAGTTGGTGACAGCAACCATGAAAACTGCAAAAACACTAAAGGATCTGAAGCCTTTCATTGGGCTTTGTAAAGCTGGAAAATTATTCGAGGTACAAAAATGGATTGATGATGGTAAAGCCTCTGCACTCTGACCTGGCCAAAAGGACCAAGGTTTCTATGTCGGACTAAATAAAGCCTTCTGTGGTGAACTTGTGTCCCAAGATGTCTGATGAGCCGGCTACAGGTTTACTTTAACAAATAAAGCTGAACACAAAATTTAAAGTGCAAAATGAGAGTGATGTTTTAATTAAAAAGCATTGAAAAATAACTAAAAGGTTATAAATACTGAATTAGGGATCAGTTCAGGTCGTCCGGACGGCAAAGATGAATCATTCCCGGCGGGAGATTAACACCCGGGCAAGGGCGGCGGATTCTATATGTCGGCGCAGGCCGATGGGCTGTCCGGATAAATCCGGATAATGGCGCCGAACCCCGACATCTCAAACACATCCTTGACCATTTGGGCCAGGGAGGCCAGGGCAAGGCTGCCTTGATTTTCCTTGACTTTTTTGGCCGCCATGAGAATACTGCGAAGCCCTGCGCTGCTGATGTATTCCAGATTTGAAAAATCAATCACCAGATGTTTTTCTGCCTCGGCCAAGGGACTCATGGCCTCATCAAATTGGCCGGTGGTATGGGTATCCAGCCGTCCTGAAACGGAAACGATCATCACAGGGCCGTTTTTTTGGGTTTCTATTTTCATTTTTCTCCTTTTTATTTTTGAACGGTTGACAGCACTTCCCGGAAGGCATTGATAAAATCCGTCATCACCGGCGCCTGAACCAGGGAAATCCTGATCCAGTTGGGGAAACGGAACCCGGTCATGGTTCGGACCATGACGCCGTGTTTCATGAGCATCCGGTAGAGCAGGGTGTCTGACAGGGGGACATGGACCATCATATAATTGCCCTGGTTTGACAGGTAGGGGATCCCCAGACCGTCAAAAAAGGGGCAGAGCAGTTGTCTGGCCTCTTTGACCATTTTCCGGGTGGCCAGGATAAAATCCCTATCATCGGTTATGGCGGCGGCAGCGGCCTGCTGGGCCGGGGTGTTCACGGAATAGACAATATGGGTCCGCCGGACCATGTCCACCACATCCGGAGAACTGCACAAATAGCCGATGCGGAGGGCGGCCAGGGCATACATCTTGGAAAAGGTCCTGAAGGTGATCACATTGGGAAAGGTTTCCATCAACAGCATGGCATCCGGGTAATCCGGGTTGTCCACATATTCGCAATAGGCTTCGTCAATGACCACGATGCAGCGCTGGTCCACGGCTTCCAGAAAGCGGATCATGGTGTCCCTATCCCAGTAAGTGCCGGTAGGGTTGTTGGGGTTGCAGACAAAGATGATCTTGGTTTTGTCGTCCACGGCATCCAGCATGGCTTCGGGATCAAATCCGAAATCCTTCAAGGGGATGAGCCTCGCCTCTACCCCGGAAAATTCGGCCACCCATTCATATACGGCAAAGGTTTTGTCCGCCGTGATGATATTGTCGCCCTTCACGCAAAAGGCCTTGATCACACTGGAGATGACCTCGCAGGAGCCGTTGCCCACAAGGAACTGGTCCTGGGTCTTATGGAATTTGGCGGCCAGCAGGTCCCTCAGATCAAAGCAGTCCCCATTGGGATATACCGGCACCATTTCCGCGCTGAACCCGTCAATGACCCGGTGAACCGCCGGGGGCGGGCCCAGGGCATTTTCATTGTTATTCAGCCGGTGAAGGCGTTCAACGCCGAACAGTGACATGAGCACGCTGTCGGGCTTGCTGGGATAATAGGGTTCAAAATTCCGGATATGCCGGGGCACAATCCGGTCAAGCATGAGGGTGGACATAGTGGAATATCACCTTATCGGACTCACCTGCATAGGGCAGGACATAGGCAGGTTCAAACCCGGTCTCCGTCAAATCCTTGCCCAGGGCGGCCTGCCAGCCGATGGAAAGATCCATGGTAAAAAAGAGGTTTACGTATTTTTCATTGACCAACAATTGAATGTGACGCTGGATGTTTTCCCGGATATCGGTTCCATCCAGCATGGGCCGGATAAAGGCTTCCTGTTTGTCCGCACCCAGCCGGGTCCCCAGGAGGGACCGGGCCGGGCGGCTTCCGCCCTGGTCCTTATACTCCCGGATGGTCCGGATGAGAAACAAACGATCATAGGTTTCCTTCAGAAACGGCACCAGAACCGGGTGGGCCCAGACAGGGCAGCCCATGTCCTCCCTCAGATGCCGGAACCAGAGGGTCCGGGTTTCTTTTTGCCCGTTGGATTGTCTGTAGGCCAAGGCGGCCAGGGGTTCGAAATTTCCCAGCGGAAGATCGGGGCCGGCGGCCCGGCTGTAAAGGGTAATGGCTTCGGTTCGGGCCACCTGGTTGATCAAATGGTCGATCAGGAGCTGGGCAATGCCGTCACCCTTGGAAAACAGATAGGGGCCGTAAAATTCCACGGTCCGCCGGGAGGGGATCTGCCAGCAGATCATCCCTGCCGTGGTCCCGGCCTCATCCTTGACCAGGGCTGCATGGAAACGGCCTTGGGATATCCGGTCGATGATATTCCCCGGCGTCCGGAAGGATTTTGGATACAGGGGTTCCGGATACAGGGTCATGGTCAGGGCGCAGGCATGGCTGATATCGGCCGGGTCAGAGCAGGCTTCCGCGCTTAAGATTCCCCTCAGAGGGGCGGATGGAACCTCGGCTTTTTCGATTTCCGGGTAAATGATGTCCTGAAAAAGGGTAACGCTGAGGGTTCTGCCGTTCAGGGCGATGGAAAAGCGGTCTGCCACCCGGGATGCGAGAAGCAGTCCCATGTGGGCCATGCCCTGGTCCAGGTCTTGGGAAATTTCGCTTGCCGCCGTCAGGTTCATGGCCCAGAGGTCTTCGGGGCTGCTTTCAAATTGGAACAGGGCGGATACGCTTGAGGCTTCCCGGCTTAAGGTCAGGATCAGCCGGGTTCCGGGAGCGGTCCTGGATAAATGGAGGATAAATTCTTCCGCTGCCAGCGCCAGGCGCAGGGTTTTGCCGGGGTCCAGCCCCATGACCGGGGCCCCGGTTTCCACCACCCCCTGAACCAGGGGGATCCAGCAGATATCGGCCTTAAGATCCAGGGATAAACGGGAGCCTGTCTCTGTCATTGGCCGGTCCTTCCTTTGTCTTTGGGGTTCAGGCCACGGACCGCTTCCCAGTCTTTCCGGATCAGGGCCATCAGGGTTTGGGATCGTTCAAAATAAAGGTTTATCTCTTCCCATACGGGTTCGTCTGCGAGTTTTTCCATGAGGATGCCGTCGCTGTCAAACCACCGGGGAAGGACCCCGCCTAAAAAATACCCGCTGCTTCTCAGGCTGTCCACAGCCTCTCCCACACAAGGGTCTCCAGAAGAAAGCCAGACCTGGACGACCCGGACCCCCTGCTTAAGAAGCCGGTCCTCTTCAGCCTGCATGACCGTAGGAAAATCCATGCCCAGGGCCTTTACCGCCACCCGGGCCACCTGGGCAAAGTCAAAGACCTGGGTGTCCAGTGTGGTGAATCGTTGAGATGAAAGGGGCTTAGCGGACAGGACAAATTGCCTTTCATCATCCATGTTTTCATAAAAGATGGGAAAAATGGATTCATAGGCTTTTGGCACATGGACCGTGCGTGGCGAGGATTTGAGCGTGATAAAATCCAGCAAAGTGGTGACCCGCCCTGTGGCGCTGGCTTCCTTGGCATAGGTCGCGGCCGGCATCAGGTTAATCTCAATGGCACGGGTGACAAATTCCAGGTTATGGCTTAATTTTTGAGTAAACGGATGGTTACAGACCGGCTCGCCAAACACCTGCTCAACATCGGATCTTTCCCGGCCCTTTGTCAGTCCATGGGTCGCCATTTGGGTAAAGATGCCGTGGCCTCCCCGGTAATCAGCATGGACCAGTCCTGCCCCGGATTCAAATACCTTTTTGCAGGGACTGGAATTGAAAAGCGCATTATGGCCGACAATATCTCCTTTGGCGGTTTTGGCCACACTGGAGATGACCCTTCCGGACCGGTTTTCTTCGATAAGCAGATCCGGTTCCACATAGATCCGGACAGGGTATTCCCTGCCGTAAATACCTAAAAATAGATCGGCCACGCCCTGGGCATCCTTTGGGGTGAAGGATTCAACGGTCCATTCCTGGCCCGGTTCAATGGGGGAAATCATTTTTTTGTAAACCTCCGATAAATATCAGTAAAAAAGCGCCCAACAGGCTGAATGCGGCGCATAAATAAAACAGGGCGCCAAATCCCCATGGGGGAATAACGGCAGCCCCGATAAAGGGCCCGAAGAAAAAACCCGCCTGGAACATCTGCATGCCAAGGTTGGTGTTCATGCTCTGAAATTTGGGTTGGGAGAGGTCAAACATAAACCCGTTGAAAACCGGCAGGGCAATTCCCCAGCAAAGACCGAAGACTGCCCCCA
>JAABTB010000001.1 GCA_011390085.1 Desulfobacula sp. | reverse complement strand
TATGGGTTTAAAGGCAGGGATAGGGAGCGCATGGCCTATTGGAAGGAAACCGTTAAAAGAAGCCGGGAATTGGGCCTGGAATTTGTCGAATCCATTGCATCCGGGCGGATCAGGCAAATGGTCAAACCCTTGTGATGATGCAGAACCTCATTCAAATTGTTTCATTTCCTTTGCGAAGCAATCCGGGCAGATCCCGTGGGAAGGCCGGGTGCCGGCGATATCCTGGATATATTTTTCAATTTGAACCCAGGCACCTGATTTTTCCCGGACTTTTTTACAATAGCTGCAAATCGGGTAAATCCTGCTCAAATCATTGATCAATCGCTCCTGTTGTTCGATCAGATCCTTATCGTAGATGATGCGAAGGGACAACTCGACCATCCGCTTGACCTGGTTGAGCATTTTGATGTGCAGCTCATTATGGGGGTTCGCCTTGTTGTCCAGGAAGCATACGGTCCCGAATTCCCCGCCGTCGGGGCGAAATATAGGCATGCCGACATAGGATATGATATTCAATCCGACGACGGCATCATTGTCCTTCCATTCAGGGTCCCGGAGCGCATCCGGAATAAGATTCAGATCCCTGCTCTTCAGGGTCCGCTCACAATACCATCCCGAATCCGGGTAATGTGTCGTGTACCCTGCCGTATAAGGATTCCCTTCAGATGAGCTGGACAGGAGGATCTCGATTTGATCTCCGTCAACGCGCGTGATCAGCCCTGCAGGGACGCCAAAGATTTCAGCCGTTGAGTCGATAAGGTTCTGCCATTCGGTCAGAACGTCCTGGGCAAGCTTTTCCCGGGTAAATGGGTTTGCCTTTGAATTTCTCATATTGAGGCCTCGTTTGATGAGATATTTATGCTCCGATTTAAATACATAAAGAGAATGGATGCATAAGTCAATGATCATTTTATCCGATATTTCTCTTGACAAAAAACAGACCCTTAATCTACTGTTGGACAATCCGGAAAATCGTCAAAAGGGAGGCAGCCATGATCAAAAGAATACTGGTCGGACTGGGCGGGACACCGTTTACGGCAATTGCAACCCAATGTGCAACCGAACTGGGAGACACCCATCAGGCACAGTTGACCGGCGTCACCATTGTGGATGCCGCTAAACTGGAAAACGTCGGACCTGTGCCGGCAGGCGCCGATGCCTATGCCCAGCGGATGCGGGAAAAGAAAATCAAGATCACCCGAGAAGGCACTGAACTGGCCATATCCGTGTTCAAAGAACATTGCGCCAAACAGCAGGTGGTTTGCCGCCGCATCCAGTATGAACAGGGGGACACCTTTGAAGCCATGATTGCCGAGTCCCGGTTTAACGACATCACCATTTTCGGGCTCAGAAGCATATTTGAATACGGATTTGTCACCGACCCGGACAAGGCCATCATCAAGCTGCTGCGCCAGGGGGTAAAGCCCATTCTGGCAGTGGCGGAGCATTACCGGCCCGTCAAAACCGTGCTCATGGCCTTGAGCAATTCCATGGAATCGGCCAGGGCCATCCGCGATTTCATTCGTCTGAATCCCTGGCCCGGGGCGAATCTTCGCATTGTTCATTTTACAACAAACAAGGAAACCGAGCCGTTCCTGGCGGATAAGGCCGCAGATTTTTGCCGGGCTTACGGGTTTGAAGTTCAAACCGATCTTGTCGACGGCCATCCGCGGTCCGATCTTCTGCCCTATGCCCGGGAGAACCAAATCGACCTGATCGTTATGGGCAACAGCTCCCAAAACATCATCAAACGGAGCATTCTGGGCGATACCGTGCTGGAGACCATCCATTCGGCCGAGATCCCCCTGTTCCTGTCCCAATAAGATGATCAAGAATCGGTCGAATATCGCAAAGGTCCCGGACTGTTGCAGGGCCGGACTTATTTCCAGCCTGCTGCCGCTTTTGCTTTTCGCCCTGCTTTGCCTGGCTTGGCCCGGCGTGATTCAGGGGCGGGCAATTCAGGTGGAAATGCCCTGGATTCCCAGCCTGGATCTTTCCCTTCGGTTCCGCCTGGACGGGCTGAGCCTTTTATTTTGCCTGATCATTACCCTGGCCGGGTTTTTTGTGAGCCTTTACGCTTCCAGCTATATGGCCGGAAAACAGCATCTCGGACGCTTTTTTGTTTATTTGCACGGATTCATGTTGGCCATGCTGGGCATTGTCACGGCGGACAATCTGATCCTTCTCTTTGTGTTCTGGGAGGCCACCACCATTTTGTCCTATCTGCTCATCGGGTTTGACCATGAAGACGCCACGGTCCGGGATAATGCCCGTCAGGCCATCCTGATCACAGGGGCCGGCGGCCTTTTCCTGCTGCTGGGCATCCTTCTTCTGAAAACCGCGGGAGGATCGATGATCCTCAGCCAATGGCCTGGTTTTGGGGATAGTATCCGTGAACATGCCCTGTATCCGGCCATATTTGTCTGTGTTTTGGTGGGGGCCATGACCAAATCCGCCCAGATCCCGTTTCATTTCTGGCTGCCCAATGCCATGAGCGCTCCCACGCCCATCAGCGCTTTTCTGCATGCCGCCACCATGGTCAAAGCCGGAATATACCTGCTCATGCGGTTTCATCCCCTTCTGGGAGGGACGCACCTGTGGATGGGAACCCTGGTGGTGGTCGGCGGAATCACGGCCCTGTGGGGTGCTGTTCAGGCTCTGGCACCTTGTGATTTGAAACGAATCCTGGCCTATACCACCCTCATGGCCCTGGGCATAATGACCCTTTTCCTGGGTGGCCGGTCCGCGCCCTCTCTCACGGCGGCCACCACTTTTCTCATGGTCCATGCCCTTTATAAGGCCTCCTTGTTCCTGGCCGTGGGCAGCATGGATCATCAGACCGGGACCCGGGACCTCCGTCATCTGGGAGGTCTTTTGCCGGCCATGCCCCTGACGGCTCTGGCCGTGGCCGCAGCAGCCCTGTCCATGGCCGGATTTCCTTTATTTTTCGGATTCATCGGAAAAGAAATCATGTATGCGGGAGCCCTTTCCGAAGATCTGTTTCCGGCCTTTTCCACCCTGGCTGCCCTGTTTTCCAATGCCCTGATGACGGCTGTGTCAGCCGTCATTTTCATCACACCCTTTCTGGGCCGCCGTCCGGCCGATATGGGACCGGTTCGTGAAGCGCCCTGGACCATGCGTCTGGGCCCAGCCGTCATGGGGGGGCTGGGCATCATTTTCGGCATCGTTCCCGAATGGGTTTCTGCCAACCTCATTGAGCCGGCGGTCTTTGCCTTCCACCCATCCCGGGAAGAAATCCGGCTGTCCCTTTTCCACGGATTGAATCTTCCTCTTCTGCTCAGTATGGTCACCCTGGCCCTGGGCACCGTTATCTACCGGTTCCGGGAAGCGTTGCGGGCCTTTGTCAAAAATATCCTGGCCCGGCTCCGGGTAACCACCCCAGGCATTTACCAGGTGATTCTGGACGGTTTTATCCAAATGGCCTCGGGGTTTGCCCAAAGATTCCAGAACGGTTCCTTGCACCGCTATCTGGCTGTCATTGTGCTGGCCGTGGTCATGGTCACCGGGTGGCCCTGGGTGGCTCATATCCCTTCGGCCTTTATTGTCCCGGATCCCAGGGGCCTGATCATGCCCACCGGGATCTGCCTTTTTATTCTGGCCGCTGCCGGTCTTGTGGTCACGGCCCGGAGGCGGCTGGTCGCCATTGGCGGGCTGGGAGCCGTGGGTGCAGGCGTGGCCTTGATTTTTCTCATGTTTGGCGCACCGGACATTGCCTTGACGCAATTGCTGGTGGAAACCCTGACCGTGGTCATTGTGTCCCTGGTCCTGTTTCGGCTGCCGCCCATGGAGGGAGGACGGAAAAGAAAAGGGTTGCGGAAATGGATGGATGCGGGCCTTTCTGTTTCCGTCGGTGTTCTGGTCACTACCTGGCTGATGGGAATTTTGCAGAAACCCCTGGACCGCAGCCTCACGGCATTTTTTGAGATCAACAGCTATGTGGCGGCCCATGGCCGCAATATTGTCAATGTGATCCTGGTGGATTTCAGAAGCCTGGACACCCTGGGAGAGATTTGCGTGGTGGTCCTGGCTGCCTGGGCCGGGGTGGCCCTGATGCGCTCGGCAAGGGAGGGATAAATGCAGTCCGATATTTTAAAAACCGCCACCCGCCTGATGGTTGGGCTGATGCTGGTCTTTGCCGTGTACCTGCTCCTGCGGGGACATCATGAGCCTGGCGGTGGATTTATCGCGGCCTTGGTGGCGGGCACAGCCTTCGCCCTGTTTGCCGTTACCGAAGGACCGGCCCGGGTTCGCCGCGCCATCCGGCTACGTCCCTCAACCCTTGCTGCAAGCGGTCTGGCCCTTGCTGCAGGAGCAGGCCTGCCGGCGCTTTTCCTGGATCGGCCCTATCTGACCGGCCTCTGGTGGAAATCCGGCGATTTTTCCCTGGGAACTCCCCTGATCTTTGATGTCGGGGTATTTCTGGCTGTTCTGGGCTCTATTCTGGCGGTCCTATTGGCCCTGGAGGAAAATTAGGATGGAAGTCCTGCTCTCCTTGCTGGTGGGCCTGATGACAGCGGCAGCCCTTTACCTGATGCTGTCCGGCGACCTGGTCCGGTTTGTTTTCGGATTCTCCCTCCTGGGAAACAGTATCAATCTTTTGATTTTTGCAGCCGGGCGACTGACCCATACGGGTCCGCCCCTGATTGATCCGGGCCGGCACAGCCTGGTGCTGCCTGCGGCCAATGCTTTGCCCCAGGCCTTGATCCTGACGGCCATTGTTATCGGGTTTGCCATGACCACTTTTCTTTTGATCCTGCTTTTTCGGACCTATGGTCAGACCCGTACCCTGGACGCGGATGAGCCGGCTTTTCTGGCCGAACTTTCTGAAGCCGACACGGTTCACGGCAGCTCCGGGGCATCCGGAAAGGAAGGGTCATGAAAATTCTTCTCATCCTTCCCATCCTTCTGCCCATTCTGTTTTCCATCCTTACCGGATTCCTCAGACAGGAGGAACGCCGGTCTAATACTGTGGCCATCATCGGCGCCCTGATCCACATCTGCATTACCGGCATGCTCCTGGCCGCTGTCCTGGAAAAAAAGGTTCTGACCCTGTGGGTGGGAAACTGGCCGGCCCCGGCGGGCATCTGCCTGGTTGCAGATATTCTGAGCGCGGTCATGGTGCTGATCACCGCCGTGATCCATGCTGCCGTGATCGTCTATGCCGGAAAAGATATCCAGGCCTCCCAGGTCAGGGCCGGGTTTTACCCCTTTATGCAGCTTTTAACGGCTGCCATCTGCGGTTCTTTTCTCACCGGGGACCTGTTCAATCTCTATGTCTGGTTTGAAGTCATGCTCATGGCATCCTTTGGTGTCATGGTCCTGGGAAATACATCGGGCCGGCTTACCAACGCCGTGAAATACGTAGTCCTGAATCTTGTCGCCACTCTGTTTTTGATCATGTCCATCGGGATCATCTACGGCCTTACCGGCACTTTGAACATGGCCGACCTGAGCGGGAAAATCCCCCTGGTGGAAAACACGGCCCTGGTGAACAGCGCAGCCCTCCTGCTCATGATGGCCTTTGGCATCAAATCCGCCCTGTTCCCTCTGTTTTTCTGGCTGCCGGCAGCCTATCATACCCTGCCCGTGTCCGTATCCGCTTTTTTTGCCGGGATGCTGACCAAGGTGGGGGTTTATGCCCTGATCCGGATGTTTACCCTGGTCTTTGCCACCCACACCGCCATTACCCATACCACCCTCATGGTTCTGGCCGTGCTGACCATGGTGTCCGGGGTCGTTGCCGCCGCATCCCAGATGGATATCCGCCGCATCCTGTCCTTTCACATCATCAGCCAGGTGGGCTATATGGTTCTCGGGCTTTCTCTGTTCACCCCCCTGGCCCTGGCCGGAACCCTTGTCTATCTGATTCATCATATTTTTGTCAAAGCCAACCTGTTTCTGGTCAGCGGACTGATCCAAAAAGCCGGCGGATCATTTGATCTGAACCGTATCGGGGGATTGTACAAGACCCGGGGCCTGCTTTGCACGGTATTTTTCATCCCGGCCTTTTCCCTGGCCGGATTCCCCCCCTTATCCGGTTTCTGGGCCAAGCTGCTCATTATTTATGCCTGTCTGGAAAGCCGCCAGTATGCCCTGGCCGGAGTGGCGGCACTGGTGGGACTTATGACCCTGTTTTCCATGATTAAAATCTGGTCCGAGGCCTTCTGGAAACCTGCCCCACAGACCGAATTCACACCTGCTGAACCCGCAACCCTGTCTGCCTGGATGCTGGGGCCGGTTCTGGTCCTGGCCCTGGTCACCGTTCTGCTGGGATTGTTCATGGAACCGGTCCTGCGGCTGGCCCTGGCGGCCGGAGAGCAGCTCATGGACCCCCGGGCCTATATTCTTGCCGTTCAAGGAGGGAGCTGATGTCGCTACTCATCCTTAATATTGTATTTGCCGCCGTGTTCACCCTTCTCTGGGACAGCGGCAACATCATCCTTTTTCTGTCGGGTTTTGCTCTGGGCTATATGATTCTATGGGTCACGAGCCCCTTGTATCAGGATACCGGGTATTTTAAAAAACTGCCGAAAACCCTTAACCTGACCGTTTATTTTTTAAAAGAATTGGTAATTTCCAACCTGAGGGTACTCTGGGATGTCATCACCCCCCGGCATATCAGCCGACCGGGAATTATCGGCATTCCCCTGGAAGCACGAACGGATCTTGAGATTTTCATGGTAGCCAATCTCATCTCCCTTACTCCGGGCACCCTGAGTCTGGACCTGTCCGAGGACCGGAAAACCCTTTTTGTTCATGTCATGTTTTTAGAGAATGTGGAAAAGACCAGGGCCGACATCAAAAACGGCCTGGAAAAAAGAGTCCTGGAGGTGATGCGATCATGATGACGGGTGTGAGTTTTCTCTCGGGAGCGGGCCAGGCGGCCATGGCCATGCTGGTGACCGGGATGGCCATGCTGCTGTTCCGGCTGGCCAAGGGGCCCACCGCAGTAGACCGGGTCATTGCCCTGGATCTTTTGTCCGTTCTGGTGGTGGCCTTTCTGGTGGTGTTTTCCCTCCATGCCCGGAATACCACCTATCTGGATGTCGCCATTGCCTATGCCTGTATCGCCTTTCTGGGCACCATTGCCCTGGTGCGTTTTATTCATCGGACCAGCCTGCGAAAATCTTCCCGGCCTGGGTCGCCGGAACCGGAGCCGCCCAAAGGAGAGCCCCATGATTGAATATGTCACGGGCCTGCTCATCCTGGCCGGCAGCTTTTTTTGCCTGGTGGCGGCCCTGGGTGTGATTCGCCTGCCTGACCCCCTCATCCGCATGCATGCCGCTACCAAGGCCGGGTCCCTGGGTGCCGGTCTCCTGACCCTGGCCCATGCCCTTTTTTATCAGGAGATGGGCAATTCCCTCCGAGCCGTCACCCTTATCCTCCTTTTGCTGCTCACAGCGCCTGTGGCGGCCCACCTCATCGGCCGGGTCGCTTATCGAAGCGGAGAACCCCTGTCCGAAAGGACCTGGATCGATGAACTCAAGAAAAAAACGAATTTGCCGCCCTGACCGATTTCAATTCCGTTTTATCCTTGAAATATAAGAGATTAGCCATTAGTATGGATTTTCCCGATCCAGGGAGTGTTGAAAAAAGAGGAGGATGATTTTGGATTCCGGCATCTGTGTTGATATTATGGACAATATATCCAAGGTGATTGTGGGCAAGAAGGAGAGTTTGAAACTCATGCTGACGGCCCTGCTGGCCGACGGCCATGTGCTGCTGGAAGATGTACCGGGTGTGGGCAAGACCCTCATGGCCAGATCCCTTGCCGCCTCCATGAGCGGAATTTACAAGCGGATTCAGTTTACGCCGGATCTTTTGCCATCGGATATCACGGGATTTAATATTTATCATCAGAATGAAGGCCGGTTTAAATTCCAGGAAGGACCGGTCATGGCCAATGTGCTCCTGGCCGATGAAATCAACCGCACCGTTCCCAGGACCCAGTCCAGCCTTCTGGAAAGCATGGAAGAACGCCAGGTCACCGTGGACGGCCAAACCTATCCCTTGCCGAACCCGTTTTTTGTCATCGCCACCCAGAACCCGGTGGAGCTGGAAGGCACCTTCCCTCTGCCCGAAGCCCAACTGGACCGGTTTCTGCTGAAGATCGACATGGGCTACCCGGACAAGCAGGAAGAAATGGATATCTTAAAGCGGTTTCAGACCTGTGATCCGTTTCTGTCCCTTGGACCTGTGGCCACACCGGAACAGATCCGGATGCTCCAACAGGAGCGGAGAACCATCACTGTGTCCGAGCCGGTAAGGGACTATATCACCACCCTGGTCCAGGCCACCCGGCACCACCCCATGATCCGGTACGGGGCCAGCCCCAGGGGATCCATGGCCCTGATGCGCTCGGCCCAGGCCCTGGCAGCCCTGGACGGCCGGACCTTCACCCTTCCCGATGATGTCCGGGCCCTTGTCAAGCCGGTCCTGGCCCACCGCCTGGTATTGAATGAAAATGAACGGATGCGGGGTGAAAAACCGGACCGGGTGCTCAAAGACATCCTGGACCGGACCCCGGTGCCCGGCGGCATTCCCGGATAAGCACCATGGTGAAGGATCAGCCGGTTTCAAACCATTTCACCAGTATTTTTACAGCTTCCTTTATCGTCATCCTGGCCCTGGCCTTTCTTTTTGTTTCCCTCCTGCTCCGCGAGACCCTTCTGACGGTTCTGATCCTGCTGGTTCTCGGCCTTGTGGGCCTTACCAGACTCTGGAGCCGATACGGGTTCCGGCATATGGGTTTTGAATCCGGATTTGAACGCACCCGTGTGTTTCCGGGTGAAACCATCCGGGTTGATCTCCTGGCGCAAAACAATAAGATCCTGCCCGTATGGCTGGAAGCCGGGATGACGACGGACGGCAAGGGACTTGCGTCTGTGTCCCAAACCCTTGAAACCGCATTCCTGTTATGGTTCCAGGAGACGCGTTTCAGGTTTGACCTCCTGGCCTTGAAAAGAGGATGTTTTTCCATGGGCCGGGTTCAAATAACGGTATCCGACCTTTTCCGGTTTTTTCCAAGGGAACGGGTCCAAAAGGACGCCACCGATATCATTATCTTTCCAAAAATTTTTCCGGTGAGGCCTTTTTTTCTGCCTGAGCACGGGTTTTTCGGCTTGCCCGGTGCAAAAAGCCCGGTCCAGGACCCGGTGTATATCCTGGGAATCCGGGATTACCAGAGTTTTACCCCGGTCCGGCATATCCACTGGAAAGCCGTCGCCCGCCAGGGTAAATTAAAGGAAAAGGTCTGCGAACCCTCGGTCCAGGAAAAAATCCTCATCGTGGTGGATGTGGATCTGTTTTTCGCCCACGAGGCCGGGGATGATTTTGAAAGAATGCTGGAAGCGGCGGCCTCCATGGCCGTGTTCTTTGAAGACCGGGGCAAGAGTGTGGGATTTATGACCAATGCCGTCATCAAAGGGAACCGGCCCGGCTTCATTCCCCTGCGCCGGAATTTTGAAACCCTTTCCCTGATCCTGGAAACCCTGGCCCGGATGGAAATGAAACCTGAAAAACGAATGCCGGAAATGTTTTCAGAGCATATCAGCGTGCTCTGGGGCATCAATTGTATTTTCTGCTCCCACAGCATGGATTCTTCCATCATGGAGATGAAGGCCTTTTATGCCGGGAAGAGAATCCCGGTGAGATATTTTGTGTCACGGCCCGGTGAAAATGAAGGCCTACCGGACCGGGTGTTGCCCATAGAATCCATTTTCCTGAAACAGGCGGGTCAGGAGGAATGACGATCACCCGGCATAAAGGCCTTTTTTCAGCCTTCTTTGGCATGGAACTGTTCTGGCTCTTTGCCTGGTCCGATTTTCTCATGGGGTCCACGGCCCGGCTTTCCCTTCCCTTTATTCCCCTTGCGGCCGGGTATTTTCTTGCCTTTGCCCTGGCCTCGGGATTCCAACAGAAACGCCTGCGTCTCATCTGGGGGGTCCTGGGCCATGGGATCGCGTTTTCCGCCCTGGCCGCCTTTGCTCTGCACTGGGCCACAGGGCGGGTCTTTCCACCCGGCCCCGGTGTTCTTGACTGGTACCAGTCCTTCCTGACCCTGGCCCTGGCCGGGCTTTTCTGGTACAAGGGAACAAAGCTCTGTTTCCGGGTGATGTCCTATAAAATGGTGTGCAATTATTTTGACCTGGGCCTTTCTCTTTTTTTCGGCCTGCTCCTGATCAAACTCCTGGTTTTTTACCAGTCCGGAATCCGGTTGACGGACGGGGCCCTGTTATATCTGATGATTGGTTTTTTTTTCATCGGCCTTGCGGCCATCTTTTTATCCAACGCCCCCACCACCCGGAAAAGACACTATATGGAAGGATTCCGCGGGATCGGGGTGATGATCAGCTTTTGCGTGGCCTTTCTCCTGTGCGGCCTGGGCCTGGTCTTTGTGTTCCTGCCCCTCATGACCTCCATGGCCGAATCCGGGTACACGTTGTTAAAAGGGGTGTCCGGTTCCCTGGGGCCCTATTTCGTCCATATTCTCCGCTTTATCCTCCTTGTTCCGAAACCCAGGGGAGCAGCGGCACCGCCGGCCCAGGACCAGGGCATCCAGGACCCCCATCATATCGGGATGATTGGTGAGGCCGGATGGTTTTTTGACCTTATTTTTTACGGGATCTTGCTGGTGATGGCTGCCGTGGCCCTGGTTCTTATCGGAACCCTGATCCTACGGCTGCTAAAATTTCTCCTGCAAAAGCCCTTGACCGGACCTGCGCCGGAGAGCCGCCCCTCCCTGTGGTCTATGCTAAGGCGCTTATTTGATGCAGTGTTGGGGCTTTTCAGAAGATTTATCTCACTGTTTTCCGGACGAATCGACACGGCTCAAACCGGGTTTGCACGGCTCGCGGCCTGGGGACGGAAAAGCGGGGCGAAACGGCGCAGCACGGAAACACCGGGAGAATACGTGCAGCGGCTTCAGGCCCTGTTTTCCCCCCTTGAAACGGAAATCCTGACCATCCTTCATGCCTTTCACCTGGAAACCTATGGGGAGATGGTCCTGACCGGCCCGGAACTCGACCGGGTGATCCGGGCCCTAAAGAAAATTCACAGCCCTTCCTTCTGGAAGATGAGGTTAAAGGTCTCTTTTCGCAATTTTTAGCATTAAAGGAAAAACGGCTGAAAACGGCAGCATGAATTATGAGGCTTGAGATTTTGACTTTTATGCCGAACCTGGGTATATTATTCTTTAATTTTTTTGGAACCACGGAGGAAAGCTTGTCCATGAATCGACCGGACTATAAAATCGGCACAGGCTATGACGTCCACCGGCTGGTACCCGGCCGCAGACTCATCCTGGGCGGAAAGGATATTCCCTTTCAGACGGGCCTTGACGGGCATTCCGATGCCGATGTCCTGGTCCATGCCGTCTGCGACGCCATCCTCGGCGCCCTGGGATGCGGGGATATCGGGGAGCATTTCCCGGACACGGACCCGGCCTATAAGGGTATATCCAGCCTGGTTCTGCTGGAAAACTGCCGGGCCCTCATGGAAGAAAGGGGGTATGCGATCAACAACCTGGATTGCATTGTGTTTGCCGAAAAGCCAAAGATCAGCCCCCATAAAAAAGACATGGAAGAAAATCTGGCCCGGGTCCTGAAAACAGACCCCGGCCTTGTGAACATAAAAGCCACCACCTCGGAAGGCCTCGGATTTACCGGGAGACAGGAGGGCATTGCGGCCCAGTGCACCCTTCTGCTAAAGGCCCTGAGCAATTGAAACACAAAACCATAGGAAAGATCAGCATGGGTTTAAAAGTCTATAATACACTGAACGGTAAAAAAGAAGAATTCATCCCCTTAACCGAGGGCCGGGTGAAAATGTATGTGTGCGGCCCCACGGTCTATGACACCAGCCATATCGGCCATGCCCGGTCCGTTGTCGTGTTTGACGTCATTTTCAGGTGGTTTGAGCGCCTGGGGTACGAGGTCACCTATGTCCGGAATTTTACGGATGTGGACGACAAGATTATCAAAAAGGCCAATGAAACCGGCGAAGAGTGCGCCGTGATCACGGAAAAATACATCAATGAATTCCACACCGAAATGGATGCCCTGAACGTGAGACGGCCCACCATTGAACCCAGGGCCACGGGCCATATCACCCATATCATAGACTTTATCCGGATGCTCATCGAAAAAGGCAAAGCCTATGGCGTGGAAGGCGGGGACGTGTATTTTTCCATTGACGCCTTTGCGGCATACGGCCGCCTGTCGGGCCGGAACCCGGAAGACATGAGGGCCGGGGCCAGGATCGCCGTGGATGAGAAAAAGAAAAACCCCCTGGATTTCACCCTGTGGAAACCGGCCAAGCCCGGCGAACCCTTCTGGGAAAGCCCCTGGGGAAAGGGGCGGCCCGGCTGGCATATCGAATGCTCGGCCATGAGCTATGAATATCTGGGAGAAGGCTTTGACATCCACGGCGGCGGCAAGGACCTTATCTTCCCCCACCATGAAAACGAGATCGCCCAGAGCGAGGCCCTGTTCGGCCGGCAATTTGTCAAATACTGGATTCACAACGGGTTTGTGGACATCAACAATGAAAAAATGTCCAAATCCCTGGGCAATTTCACCATGATCAAGGAAGTGCTGGCCAAATACCCGGCCGAAGTCATCCGCATGTTCCTCTTGTCCAACCACTACCGGAGCCCCATAGATTACAGCGAAGATTCCATGCGGGAGATTTCCCTGGGCCTGGACCGGGTCTATGCCTTCCTGGAAAGACTGGATCAGGCAGGCATAGACCAGCTAAGATCGGACCCGTCAGTACCGGATCAGGCCGGGATCAAAACCGGCGAGGCCCGGCCCGGACCTCTGTGGGAAGCCTTTTCCGAGGCCATGAACGACGATTTTAATTCAGCCAAGGCCCTGGCCTGTGTCTTTGACGCCGTCAAAAAAGGCAATCGGCTCCTGGACGAGGCCAAGGATGGTCCGGATGAGGCCCTTTCAAAGGAACTTGGCCTGACGCGCTCTGATATCCGGTCCCTGGCCGAAATCTTCGGCATTTTCCTGCTGTCTCCGGCCGCTTATTTTAAGGCTAAAAAGGAAAAGGGCATGGCGGATCTGGCGGCATCCGTAACGGCAAATTCATCCGCAACCCCATATACATCGGCTGAAATCGAAGACCTCATCCGCCAACGGGCCGAAGCCCGGAAAGCCAAGAATTTCAAGCGGGCTGATGAAATCCGGGATCAGCTCCAGGGCATGAAGATCGTCCTGGAGGACGGCCCCGGCGGCACCACCTGGCGGTTTGAATAGAACCGGCCCTGTTTACCGGGACAGTTTGGCCCAGGTATCCTTTAAGGTCACGGTCCGGTTGAACACCGGCCGTCCAACTGCTTCGGCCTTTGAATCCAGGCAGAAATACCCCAGGCGTTCAAACTGGTAGACCTTTTCCGGCAGGGCTTGGCCCAGGCTTTTTTCAAGCCTGCATCCCTTCAGCCCTTCCAGGGAGGCGGGATTCAGGTTTTCGATAAAATCCTGTTTGTCCTGTTCCGGGTTTTCATCCTTGAAAAGCCGGTCGTAGAGCCTCACATCCGCTTCCAGGCAGTCCTGGGCATTGACCCAGTGAAGGGTGCCTTTGACCTTGCGGCCGTCCGGGGTATTGCCGCCTTTGGTGGCCGGATCATAGGTGCAGATGAGTTCCGTGACGCGGCCGGTTTCATCCTTGACCACCTCGGTGCAGGTCACCAGATAGGCATACCGGAGCCTCACTTCCCGGCCCGGCCCCAGGCGGAAGAATTTTTTGGGCGGATCTTCCATGAAATCGTCCTGCTCGATAAAGATTTCCCTGGAAAAGGTGACGGGCCGTTTGCCCATCTCCTCTTTCTGGGGGTGGTTGGCGGCCTCCAGGGTTTCGGTTTGGCCTTCCGGATAATTTTTAATGGTGAGTTTCAAGGGCTTTAGCACGGCCATGGACCTTGGCGCACGCTCGTTGAGATCATTTCTCAGGCAGCTTTCCAGAAGCCCCATATCCACCCGGCTGTCTTTTTTGGAAACCCCGATCAGGTCGCAGAAATTCCGGATGGCCTCGGGGGTATAGCCCCTCCGGCGGATGCCTTCCAGGGTGGGAAGGCGCGGATCATCCCAGCCGTCCACATGGGCTTCTTCCACCAGCCTCTGGAGTTTTCGCTTGCTCAAGACCGTATAATTGATATTCAACCGGGCAAATTCAATCTGCTGGGGGTGGCAGGGGGTATCGAGGACATCCAGTATCCAGTCGTAGAGGGGCCGGTGGTCTTCAAATTCCAGGCTGCAAAGGGAATGGGTAATGCCTTCCAGAGCATCGGAAAGGCTGTGGGTGAAATCATACATGGGGTAGATGCACCATTTGGTCCCGGTTCTCGGGTGGGAGGCTTTTTTGACCCGGTAGATGATGGGGTCCCTCAGATTGATATTGGGAGAAGCCATATCGATTTTGGCCCGGAGGGTATGCCGTCCTTCTTCAAACTCCCCGGCCTTCATGCGGGTGAAGAGATCCAGGTTTTCCTCCACGGACCGGTCCCGGTAGGGGCTGTTCTTGCCGGGTTCCGTCAGGGTGCCCCGGTATTCCCGGATTTCCTCCGGGGCCAGGCTGCACACATAGGCTTTGCCCTTTTGGATCAGTTCCACGGCAAATTCATAGAGCCGGTCAAAATAGTCCGAGGCATAATAGGGGGTCCCGAATTCAAACCCCAGCCAGTTCACCGTGGACTGGATGGAATCGATATAGACCTGTTTTTCCTTTGCCGGGTTGGAATCATCAAATCTCAGATTGCATTTGCCGCCGAATTTACCGGCCATGCCGAAATTCAGGCAGATGGATTTGGCATGGCCGATATGGAGAAACCCGTTGGGTTCCGGCGGAAACCGCGTGGCGACCCTGCCGTTGTTTTTATGATTCTTTATGTCTTCTCTGATGATGGCTTCGATGAAATGCCCTTTACCGGTCTCTGTTTCCATTTATCCTTTATATCCTCAACCTGAGTGTTAAATATGAATGTCCTATTTAACACAGTTTGGAAATCCGACGCAAATATTAATGTGAGGTTGCATGGGATCCAGGGGATTTAAGATTCTACAGACAGCCGATGGATGGGTTGATTTTGAGGTTGTATTAAAGTAGAATGCTTTCATTTCTCGATTAGTTAAGGCTCTGTTTAAAGAGCATAATGATATCTATGCGAGGCCGGATTTATGCAAATGGCACAAGAATCATTGATAAAATTGACCGAACCATTGGAAACGAATGAAAGGCCTTCCTTAAATCCGGGCAACGAAAAAAAATTACGAGTTGAGACCGAAGACCGTTACAACCGGATGCTGGAAAATCTTAAAAATGAATTTATTTTCTTTACCCACGACACCAATAAAACCTTTACCATTCTAAGCCCTTCCATAGAAAATATTTTAGGATATACCCCGGATGAATATAAAAAAAGGGTGGATGAGGTCTGGACAGATCACCCGGGGAATAAAACGGCCCGCCAGCATACGGAATTAAGTGTTCAGGGATTTCGGCAGCCCCCTTATGAGGTTGATGTGTTTCATAAGGACGGATCTTCCCGAAGACTCGTGGTTATTGAAACTCCGATTTTTGATGAAAACAACCAAGTGATCTTTGTGGAAGGGATAGCAAGGGATATCACTGAAAAATGCAAAGTCGCGGAAAAACTTGAAAAATATCGAGAGCATTTGGAAGAATTGGTTGAACAAAGAACCATTGAACTTAAGAATTCTCAGCGGCGCTTGCAGGAGATTATTGATTTTCTGCCGGACCCCACCTATGTTGTAGACAATAACAAAACCATCATTGCCTGGAATAATGCACTTGAGGAAATGCTGCACATTCCTAAAGACAAAGCCATGGGGAAGCCTTTTTATGAATTCATTACCCCATTCTACCATGACGACGTCCCTTTGCTTATCGATCTGTTAAACCTGGAATCGGAAAACCCGGTATTCAGAAATTTTAAAATTACCCGAAACGGAAAATTGCTGTTTTCAGAAAAATTTATTCGATCAATGAATCTTGGGAAGGGAGGATATGCATGGATCACTGCAACTCCAATCTTAAACCGGGATGGCCTGTCTGTCGGTGCAATTGAGTCTATCCGTGATGTCACTCATATCAAAACTGTTGAAAAAAGAGTCATTGAAAGCGAACGGAAATTATCCACCCTGATGAATAATCTGCCCGGCATGGCCTATCGATTAATAAAAAAGGAAAATTGGGAGGTGGAGTTTGTCAGTAACGGAAGCAGCCTTGTCACCGGGTATGAACCTTCTTTTTTTATGGGCAAATGCCTTCAGGAATTCAAGACATTGATTCATCCGGATGATATGGAAAGGGTCGGCAAAGAGATGTTCAATGCCATCACCAGACAAAGAGAGCCCTCTATGACTGAATATCGCATCATGAATCCCCTTGGTAATATAAAATGGGTTTTTGATAAAGCAGAGGGGGTGCTTTTTGATGATGACAAACTTGTAGCCATTGAAGGGTTTATTACCGACTTTACGGTGTTCAAGCAGATGGAGCAAAAACTCAGACAAGAGAACCGGTATCTGAGATCTACCATCAAAGATAGATATAAATTCGACAATATCATCGGAAACTGCCAGGCCATGCAGGATGTTTATGATCTGATCCTCAAAGCCGCCGGAAGCAACGACAGCGTGTTCATCTATGGAGAATCAGGAACCGGAAAAGAGCTGTTGGCAAGGGCCGTCCATAATGCTTCGGACCGTAGCGGTAAAGAATTTGTCGTTGTGAATTGCGGTGCCATTCCCGAAAATCTTATAGAAAATGAATTTTTCGGTTCAAAAAAAGGCGCCTTCACAGGGTCCCATGTGGATAAAAAAGGCTATCTGGATATGGCGGATGGCGGAACCCTATTTCTTGATGAAATTGGTGAGATCAGCCCATCCCTCCAGGTGAAACTTTTAAGAGCCATCGACGGGGGCGGGTACTCCCCCGTCGGTAGTACAGAGGTTAAAAAACCGGATTTAAGAATTCTTACAGCTTCTAATAAGGATCTGATGGAACTTGTAAAAAAAGGACACATCAGAACCGACTTTTTTTTCAGGGTTCATGTCCTGCCCATCCATCTGCCGCCGCTTCGGGAAAGGGGGGATGATATTTTTCTCATCGTAGACCATTTTTTAAAATCATACTCTAAATCCAATTCCGTTACCCCGTTGACCCCCAAAGACCTGATAATACTGAAAAATTATAGCTGGCCGGGAAATGTTCGTGAATTACAGAATGTTCTCCGCAGGTATATCACTCTTAAAACCCTTGATTTTTTGGAAGCATCGCCTGTAAAAAGAACAGCTATCGGGAGCAATCCGGAACATCAGGCTGAAACTCATGCAGAGGGCGTCATCCCTTTAATCAAAATCGTGGGGGATTTTGAAAAAAATCATATCCTGGATATATTAAATCAGAATCGGTGGAAAAAAGGCAAAACTTCAAAAGCTCTGGGCATCTCCAGGAAAACACTTTTCAGAAAAATGAAAACATATGGGTTAATATAACCCCGTTTCGGGTCTTTTTTGACCCATTTCTTCCATGCGCTTCTCCCTCGCCCTTCCCGGCACTTAAATAATTTTTATTGGGACATTTTTGACCCATAAATTCAAATGCGGATTTGATCATTTCAGAATTAAAAGATCAATAAGCGGCTTAAATTGAAGCCATTATTCTTTATATCACAACCCGGTACGATTATTGCTCATCATCATGAATATTTATCGCTGGATTTTATATTTTATCAAGCATGGAGAAAAAGATGAAGATAGGTATTTTAAAAGAAATCAAAGAAGCGGAAAATCGGGTTTCAATGACGCCATCGGGTGCAGAGGTGATGGTACGGAACGGCCACAAGGTCATGGTTGAAAAAAATGCAGGTAGTGGGAGCGGGTTTGAAGATGCCTCATATGTCAGTGCCGGGGCAACCATTGCTGCAACACCTGAACGGATTTTTGAAGACTGTGAAATGGTGATGCATGTCAAGGAACCGTTGCCGTCAGAATACGATCTGATAAGGGAAAATCAAATCGTTTTTACTTATCTGCACCTGGCTGCTGCAAAGGAACTGGCAGGCGCCCTGAAGAACAGCAAATCCGTCTGTATTGCCTATGAGACGATTGAAAAAGAGGATGGCTCACTTCCCCTGCTGACGCCCATGAGTGAAGTGGCCGGCAGGATGGCAATTCAGCAGGGTGCGAAATATCTTGAAATGGCCCAGGGGGGAAACGGGATTCTCCTGGGGGGCGTACCTGGTGTCGAGCCCGGCATGGTGGTGGTCATCGGCGGCGGCGTGGTGGGCACCAATGCAGCTAAAATGGCTTGTGGCCTGGGTGCAAAAGTCTATCTTCTGGATATGAATCTGGATCGTTTACGTTATCTCAGTGATATTATGCCGGCAAATTGTATTGCCATGATGTCCAGCCCTGCCACCATCAGAAAGCTGATCAAAGAGGCGGACGTCGTTGTCGGTGCTGTTCTCATAGCCGGAGCGAAAGCACCGAGGCTGGTGACAAAAGAAGACCTGAAAACAATGAAAAAAGGATCTGTGCTGGTGGATGTTGCCATCGACCAGGGCGGATGTTTTGAGACCTCAAGAGCGACAACCCATTCCGACCCTGTTTATACCATTGACGGCGTAATTCATTATTGTGTGGCAAACATGCCCGGTGCAGTCGCTAAAACCTCGACGCTTGCCTTGACAAACGCGACTCTGCCCTATGCTGTCGCGATTGCTGATAAGGGCTGGAAAAAGGCAATGCAAGAGGACCCTTCCTTGAAAAAAGGGCTGAATATCTGTAACGGCAAAGTTGTTAATAAACCCGTTGCCATGGCAACGGGGTATGAATATTTCCCCATTGACATTTAATGATCACCCGTGCGTTGAGATGGGGCAGGTGATCATTACAGGTTATGGCAAATTAGAAAAATCAGTTTTAAGGAGGGTCAATATGTTGAAATTGTTGAGGATTGATTTGGGAAAACAAAGCTATGTTTTTGAGAAATTGTCTCCGGAATACGCTAAACTGGGCGGCAGGGCGTTAAGTTCGCAGATTATCAATCGGGAAGTGCCTCCCACAGTGGATGCACTGGACCCCCGGAACAAATTGATATTTGCAGCGGGAATTTTAGCCGGCACGAATTTCCCCAACAGCGGAAGATTATCGGTGGGTGCCAAGAGCCCTCTAACCGGAGGGATAAAAGAGGCGAATGCGGGTGGGAGCGCTGCACAAAAGATGCCGAAACTGGGGATTCAGGCAATTGTTCTCGAAGGATGCGCAGATAAGCTGACCACCTTGAAAATAGATACCCAAGGGGTCACGTTCATGCAAGCGAATTCCATAAAAGGCATGGGTAATTATCAAGTCATTGAAAATTTAAAACAAGAGCATGGGGATAAGGTAGCCATTATTTCCATAGGGCCTGCCGGAGAAAAAAAATTAAAAGCAGCATCGGTTTCCGTCACCTCTCCTGATTTTCATATCAGAATGGCGGCAAGAGGCGGTATGGGTGCGGTAATGGGGTCAAAGAACATCAAAGCCGTCATTATTGACGACCAGGGCACCAAGGGGGTTAAAATCCGGGATAAGGAAGCATTTAAATCGGCAGTTTCAAAATTTACCAAGGGAGTCTTGGCCTATCCGATGATTGAAGCCCTGAAAGTATTTGGCACCCCTGTTCTGGTGAATATGATCAATGCTCTGGGATGTCTGCCGACCCGTAATTACTCCATAGGCCAATTTGACGGGGCCCATAAAATTTCCGGAGAATATATTGCCGGATTGATGGCCGACCGGCCCAATTCCGTCTCAGATCATAAATGTATGGCCGGTTGTATCATCGGCTGTTCAAATATATTTACCGATGAAAAAGGCGAGGTCATTGTTTCCGGGCTTGAATATGAATCCATTGTTCTGACCGGTTCCAATTGCATGATTGATGATATTGATACCATTGCCAAAATCAATCGCGCCTGCAATGATATCGGCGTTGATACCATGGATGTGGGAGCGGCCATCGCCCTTGCCATGGAGGGAGGGCTTCTGAAGATGGGGGATGGAAACGCTGCCCTGTCCCTGGTAAAGGAAATCGGCTCAGGATCGAAAAACGGTCTCATGCTCGGTAACGGTTGCAAAACAACCGGTGAAAAGCTGGGTTCAAAACGAATCCCCCATGTGAAAGGCCAGAGCCTGGCGGCCTATGACCCAAGAGGTCTCAAGGGCACGGGCACCACCTACGCCACATCAGCCATGGGCGCTGACCATACCGTTGGAAACGCCATTCCCAATCCCTTATCACAATATGATCCGTCATCATCCCAGGGACAGTGGCAGATATCCTCTTTTCTGCAGATCTATCATGCTGCAATAGACAGCCTTGGACTTTGTCTGTTTGCTTCACTGCCGGCCCTTGATTTTGCCGACCTTCAGGGACATGTGGTTCAGGGGGTTGCCGCCCTGTATGGGGAATCCCTTGATAAAGACTATATCAAGCAACTCGGGATCAGTGCGCTGAAAGCAGAAAGGGATTTTAACACCCGGGCCGGTTTCACCAAAGAAGATGACCGTCTTCCTTTATTTTTCAAAGAAGAACCCTTGCTGCCTTCGGGAAATGTTTTTGATGTATCAGACGAAGATCTTGATAAAGTGAATGCGTTTTAGATGCGAATGATAAAAAAGGAGACGATGAATGATTTCTGAAGAGTATTTTGATAAACTGTCCTATCCGGATGCCCCTAAAATTGTAACAAAATCCATCCCCGGCCCCAAAACAAGGGCTCTTCTGGACAAAGAACTGGCCAATGAAACCCCCACCCGGATTGCTCCCATCGGTATCCCCCTGGCTTGGGAAGAAGCCTTTGGGGCCACCTTCAAAGACCCGGACGGCAATATCTATATCGATCTTTCATCCGGTGTTGCCGTAAACAATGTGGGGCATTGCCACCCTGAAATTGTTAAGGTGATTAAAAATGAATGCGGCCGCCTCATGCATACGCCGGACGGTACCTGCAAACACCGCCAGAAACTTGGAGAAATGCTTTCCGGACTGGCCCCGGGCGGCCTTAAGGGAAATGTTAAGATGGCTTATGGGTTAAGCGGCAGCTCCGCCAATGAAATTGCCATCAAATTCGCCCGGGCATCAACCGGGAAATCGATCATCCTCGGCTTTCAAGGCGCCTATCATGGCTCCATCGGTACGACGCTTTCATTGACGACCTCTCCCACCTTTCGAAGCAAATACCGGCCCTTTATGCCCTTTGTGGATCGGTTGGGGCCTTATCCCTATTGCTACCGCTGCCCCTATGGGCTTACCCATCCTGAATGTGATCTTCAATGTGCCAAATATGTGGAATTCCAGTTGACTGATCCCTATGGCGGAATTGATATCGGCAATGTGGCAGCCCTCATCCTTGAACCCATGCAGGGTGAAGGAGGATATGTACCGCCTCCGCCGGGATGGATGAAATATATTTACAATTTATGCAAACGCCTGGGAATCCTCATCATCGATGACGAGGTACAGATGGGAATGGGACGCACCGGAACCCTGTTTGCCGTGGAAAATTTTGACGTGGAACCGGATATTATCACCATGGGAAAGGCATTGGGCGGGGACCTGCCGTTTAGCGCCGTATTATGCCGATCGGATCTGGTCAAGGATCTGGAACCCTTCAGCCATGTCCTCACGGCAGTTGGAAATTCCATGTCCTGCGCAGTTGCCTGCAAGAATATCGAGCTGGTTCAGGATGGATTGCTGGAAAGGTCACGGGAAATGGGGGCCTATGCCATGAAAAGACTCAAGACATTGGCTGAGCAGCGGGAAGTCATCGGTGATGTCAGGGGGATGGGCTGGGGTATTGCCCTGGAATTGGTCAGTGATAAAAAAACCAAAAAACCCCTGTCAACGGCAGAGGTTGTCCGCATGGTGTGGCTGCTGAGGGACAATGGGGTCTATGTTCTTCCCTGCGGCCGATATGGCAATATCTTACGTGTCATTCCGCCGCTTACCATATCAAAAGCACTGGTTGACAAAGGCATTGATATTATTGCCGAAGTGCTTGAAACCATTGATATGGCAAGATTCAGCCTGAATTGGACCATGGCCGGATAAATGACCGTGCAACTGACAGTCCGGCTTTTCGGTACCTTAAGCCTGAGGGTGACCGATTACAACCATAAAACAGGTATTGCGATTGAGGTGCCGGATGGTGTTACGCCTGAGGATATTTTGAAACATTTACGGATACCGATGACCCATATAGGACTTATCAGTGATGGGAACCGTCCCCTTAAACATGACAATATACTTACTGATGGGATGACGGTCCATGTTTTCTCATTAATATCCGGGGGGTGATAAAGTGATTATCCGTATTAAATAAAAGGCGGTCTGGGAAATTTTTTTTTCTGCAATTAAATCAAGGAGGGAACAAGGTGAAAAAACTGCTAATTTGTTTATCTATTATTGTGTTTTTTATGGCAATTCGCCCAATATGCCGGGCAGATGTTTTAGACCCGCTGGACAACAGCTCAGCGCCTGTTGGAACAAAAGTTCTTGTCACCTATTTTGGTTTTCAGCACCTGCCGGAGTATGAAAATCAGGACGGCACCAAAGTGGATATCGGTGTTGATATCGCCTATGCTGCATTCAGGCCCGTTTATTTTGCAGGAAAAGTGTTTGGAAAAACCTGGGGTGTCAACGCAGTTCTTCCACTTTTGGACATCAGCATTGATGGAGCGGATAGTGAGACCGGCATAGGAGACATAGTAGCTGGCCCATTTATCTTCCTGTATGAAAATTTCGAAGATCAGCTTTTTCTTTCTTTTTGGGAATTTGCCTCTACTCCGACAGGTTCCAGTGAAGTCAGCAACGACTCCTGGTGGTTTCAGCACCAGATTGCCCTGGGCTGGTATCCTGCTCCCTTTTCTCTGGATGTATGTCTGAATTATTGGCAAAAAGATGAGGATGCTACGGGTGCAGATGTCTCGGATGCGGTTGAATTTGAGGCAGTTGTGGGCTACGCAGTAACGGAAAAATTTCGAGTCGGTGTTCAGGCTGCTTGGTGGAAAGACTTTGACGATATCAAAGCCGGGGGTATCAATATAGACGGCACTAAGGGAGAAAATATAAAACTGGGCTTAAACCTGGGCTACATGCTACAGGAAAATCTCTTAGTCAATTTAAGATATATGCAAGACATAGAGTCCGAATCCTATACAAAAGGCTCCTGGACATATCTCCGCCTTGTTTACATCTTTTGATCCCGCCCCTAATCTTTAGAAGGGATTTTAATAAAAACATAATTAAGTCAAGGAGAAAAGAATGGCAGAGAAACCAAATGTTAAAAAATTAGCTTTATTTCTTATAATCCTGATTTGTTGCAGTATTTTTTCAACAGGATTTTCTGTTGCGTCCGACAAGGTATACCGCTGGAAACTTCAATCCGGTTATCCCCATGGAGATCTGTCCTTTGAGCTCTTGAAGGGGTTTGCCGAAGATGTGAAAAAATTCAGCAATGGTAAACTGATCATTTCCGTTTTTGCAGATGCAGAGATTGTGCCCCTGGAACAGTTGTTTGAATCCACCCAGAAGGGTGTGCTGGATATCCTGCACTGTATGGGTGCATTCTGGGGGGGTATTGTTCCGGTGGGAGAGATCGAATTCGGACTTCCCTTTGCCTATACCATAACCGAGGCAGATACCTTTGCCGCCAAAGGCGAGGTTATCCGGGATTTTTATTATCAAAAAGGGTTTGTCGACCTTTTAAGACGGGAATACGGCAAACACGGTCTTTACTGGCTGGATATGCATACCTATGGCGGGCCGTTTGTGCTTTCAACCAAACCCCTGGATAAATATAGCGATTGGAACGGTGTCAAAATCAGGGACGAGGGAATATACACCCAGTTTCACAATATGATCGGTGCACGGGGCACCTATGTGTCCGGCGGGGAAGCCTATATGGCATTAAAGCTGGGTACACTCGATGCCAGCCAATGGGATATCAGCGCCATATCCGGCCTTAAATGGCATGAAGTCGCTCCCTATTGGGTACAGGCCGGTGATAATGATCATGTCATCGGCCACATGCTGATCAATGATAAATCATGGAAGGCCCTTCCGGATGATTTGAAAAAAGCGGTTGAACAGGCTGCTAAAAATTATTGGTCGGCTACCGTAAAAGGTTATGGAGAAGAATTTGAAAATGCAAAAAAAATGGTGGCGGCCGGTACCTTGAAGATTAGCCGGGTTGAGCCCGAAACCATCGAGAAACATAAAAAAATAGCCTATGAGATCTGGGATGAAGTGGCCAAGAGAGATGCTGCATCATCTGAAGCAATTAAGATGATAAAAGATTGGAGAAAGGTTAAATAGTTTTCTATAGCCATATCAACCGGGTTGAAGCCGGGAGGAAACCCGGCTTCAACCTTTAGAAAAGGAAACGACGGATGATAAAGGGGATAACGTCTTTTTTCAATCTCATTGACCGGATAAGCAGCAGGACAGGCGACGGCCTGAGTATATTGATTGTCGTCATCATGTTTTTTACAACCATTGAAGTGGTTTTACGGTATGCATTTAACAGCCCGACCATCTGGGTCTGGCCGCTCAGCAGACAAATTTTTGGGGTTTATATCCTTTTTGCCGGGATTTATGCCATGTCTAAAGACGGTCATATCAGAATAGAAATCTTTCATAACCTGTTTTCAAAAAGAATGAAGCGTATTGCAAGCATATTCGGCCTGATATCTTTTGCCTGTTTTATGGGAGTATTGATCTGGCAAGGAGCCTGGATGGGACAAAATTCATTGGCATCGGGAGAAACAGCCCATGGCGCCTTCAGGATTCCTTTATACCCTTTAAAGATCTTAATCCCTATAGCTGCCATATTGTTCTTTCTGGAAGGCATTTATATTCTTTTTAAAAACAGAGACTGACAACCGCCATTTAACGACGGGCAAGGAAATTGATTTTTATGAGTATTGAAATGATCACCCTATTGCTGTTCGGAGGGCTGATGGCCCTTCTCATTCTCGGTATTCCCGTGGCATTTGCCCTTGGCGGCATTACGGTTCTTCTGACGTATCTGATGGAAGGACCAACCAGTTTATTCATCGTTGCCACAACAACCTATAAGCAGATAACGGATCCGAATCTGATTACCATCCCGCTCTTTTTGCTCATGGGAAATTTTTTGCTTCATTCCGGCATATCCGACCGGATGTTCAAGTCTCTCGGGTATTGGCTATCCGGCATCCGGGGCGGTTTGGCTGTTGTTTCCATCGGTGTGTGTGTGGCACTGGCCATGTGCGGAGGGTTTGGTCCCGGTATTTTAACCATGGGACTGATTGCGGTTCCCGCCATGCTGAAACAATCCTATGATAAATCTCTGGCCCTTGGTTCGGTCATGGCCGGCGGGGTGCTGGGAGAAATCATTCCCCCCAGCATCATCATGATCATCTTTGCCTATATTGCCAGAATATCCATAGGGAAACTTTTTTTGGCCGGAGTCGTTCCAGGGCTTCTGACGGCTTTTTTATATCTGTTCTATGTTATGGTCAGATGTCATATTCAGCCCGAGTTGGCCCCTCCGCTTAAAGACAGAGTCACCTGGGCGCTCAGACTGTCATCCTTAAAAGATATCCTATTGCCGGCATTGTTGATTGTCCTGGTGCTGGGTTCCATTTTTTTGGGTATTGCCACACCGACCGAGGCTGCCGGAGTCGGGGCAACCGGTGCATTTCTGATTTGCATTTTTCTTAAAAAATTATCCTGGAAGGTAATGTGGGAATCCTGTCGCCAAACCATGTCCATCACCGGCATGGTTTTCTGGATTCTGATTGGTGCCACCCTGTTCAGCGTTTTCTATACCAGTCAAGGGGCACAATCTCTTGTGACGGAGCTGATCAGCGATCTGGGTATAAACCGCTGGATTGTTTTGGGCGCCATGCAGCTTATCTTGCTCATCCTGGGGATGTTTATGGACGATTATGCGGTTGTCACCGTATGTGCACCGATTTTTGTTCCCATTGCCATTGTACTTGGTTTTGATCCCATATGGTACTCAATCCTTTTTATTCTCAATATGCAGGTGGCCTACCTTACCCCCCCCTTTGGCTGGGCATTGATCATGATGAAAGGGGTTGCACCGGCTAATATTTCGACAAGGCATATCTGGCAGTCCGTTCCGCCTTTCGTGATCATGCAGTTGGCTGTCCTCGTGCTGGTCATGATTTTTCCGCAACTGGCGTTATGGCTGCCGGAAAGAATGATGTAGCACTGAGTGGCTCAAAATAAACAAAAATAAGCCTTATCAATTTAACAGGAGAAATAAAATGCTTACAGAATCTGATTTTGAAAAACTTTCTTTTCCCGATGCCCCGAAAATAATAACGGATGCTGTTCCCGGCCCCAAAAGCCTCCAACAACTCCAGGAAGCCCCGGAATTTGAATCCATGGCAAGGGGTGCCGGCCGGTTTCCATTTGTTTATGACGACGGCTTTGGTGTAACCGTAAAGGACCCGGACGGCAATCTGTTCATCGATATCACCGCAGGGGTTGCAGTGAATTCAGTCGGCAGACGTCATCCAAGGGTTGTCGATGCGATTCAAAAACAGTCCAACAGGCTTATGCATGGCAGTGACTGCAGCAGTTCCCTGCGGCTGGCTCTGGCCAAAAAAATATCCGGCATCATGCCCCCCGGCCTTAAAGACAATTGTATTACGTATTTTACCCAATCCGGTTCCAGCGCTCTTGAGGCTGCCATCAAATTTGTGAGAAAAATAACCGGACGGTCCCAGATCATTGCCTTTCACGGCGCTTATCACGGCGTCCATTGCGGGTGCGGGTCCCTGACAACGGGCGATCAGTACCGAAAAGGGTTTGGCCCCTTTATTCCGGGCGTCATTCATGCCCCTTACCCCTATTCCTACCGATGCTGCTTTGGCACCAGCACCCAGAAAAAATGTGAAGACATGTGTGCCGATTATCTTGAATATCTTCTGAACACGCCCTATACGGCAGCCGATGATGTGGGTGCGGTGATCATAGAAGCCCAACAGGGTGAAGGCGGATATCTTGCGCCAAACCCTGAATTTTTTCAACGGTTGAAAGCATCCTGTGAAAAACACGGCGCACTTTTTATTGCCGATGAGGTTCAGTCCGGAGCCGGACGTTCCGGCAAGATGTGGGCCATTGAGCACAGCAATGTTGAACCGGACATGCTTACATTTGGAAAAGGAATGGGGGGTGATGTTCCCATGGCCGGCCTTTCGATCCGAAAAGACCTTGCAAACAAAATAGTTGACGGTTCCCAGCCCAATACCTTTGCCGCCAACGGTGTTTCCGCCGCAGTCTGTATGACCAATATTGATATCATTACGGAAAACAATTATGCATTGGTGAAAAGAGTGGCCAAACTTGGCGAGCAGACTAAAAATAGAATCCTCAAAGGGGCAAAGCAGATCAAATGTATCGGCGATGTCCGGGGCAGGGGCTTTATGATCGGAATTGAACTCGTCAAGGACAAAAAGACGAAAGAGCCTTTTGATGGACCTCTCATGGGACAGGTCATCATGGGGCTGTTGGGCCGGGGGATTATTATGGTGCCCTGTGGGCGCTATGGAAATGTTTTAAGATTTATGCCGCCCCTCACAACACCTAAAAAATATTTAGACAAGGCTTCGGATATCCTTCTCGATGTCCTGAGCGGTATTCGTGTTTAAACAGGACGGCTTTTTAACGGTGTCCGGTCCGCAGACATTTATCAAACCGAATGCCTGCGGACCGGCTTTAAAAATTACGGAGACGTTTGAAAATTGCCTGATAGTAAGTATGGAAAGTATATTATCAGTGATCCCATGATGGTTTCCCTTGATTCTCCTCCGGGTGAAGGGATAAAAGGGGTAACATTCCCATATGAGATATTTATGAACTCAAGTCTTTTAAAAGGCTGCCCCATGCTTGTGGACATACGGTGGCATTTTACAATTCCTGATCCCGACCCTATTGAGTCAACTCATTTCCATCATTTCGATACGATCTCATGTTTTGTGGGTTCAGACCCGAAAAATCCAGCCAGCCTCGGTGCCGTGCTTGAAATGCAACTGGGGGATGAAAAACACATGCTGACCAGAACCTGTGCCGTCTTCATTCCCAAAGGACTTGAACATTGTCCGTTAATCCATAGAAAAGTGGATAGGCCTTATCTTGAAATTATATTTGGTGTCAGTGAAACCGATCCCTATTTTGTACCCCGTTTTACCGGCCGTTCTTTAAAGCCCGATATTTAACAGTATCTTTTATAAATTAAGGAATAAAAAAAATGAATCCCAAAAATATACTGAAAGGCAAAACCATTCTTATTGTGGATGATGAACCGGATGTGCTGGATTCTTTAGTGGAAATTCTGGATATGTGTAAAATCGATACCGCCTCTTCTTTTGAGGAGGGCAGGCGGCTGCTGGAGGGGCAAAACTATGATATCGCCATTTTGGACATCATGGGGGTAAAAGGATTTGACCTGCTGAAAATAGCCAATGGTCAAAAGATCCCTGCCCTGATGCTCACCGCCAATGCCTTGTCGGAAGAAAGCCTGAAGAAATCCTTTGAAGACGGGGCCGCTTATTTTGCGCCAAAGGATAAGATGGCCGAGATTGATCTTTTTGTCATAGATGTGCTGGAGGCCCTGGAAAGCAGGAAAAACACCTGGGAAAAATGGTTTGACCGGCTTGGCGGGTTCTATGACAGCCGCTTTCACGGAACAAACTGGAGGGATAAGGAAAAACGATTCTGGGAAAAAAAGATAAAAAATAGATTTTAACGGATCATCATTCAGGATCATCCGACGGTCAATAATTCCTGCAGAGCCGTTTGTCTTTTACTGATGTCCTGGTTTTTAACGGCCATGGCAAGCGCTTTTCGGGTGCCGACAAATACAGCCAGTTTTTTTGCCCGTGTGATGCCTGTATAAATCAGATTGCGAAACAGCATTTTAAAGTGCTGGGTCAGGACGGGTATGATGACCACTTCAAACTCACTGCCCTGGGATTTGTGGATGGTAATGGCATAGGCCAGATCCAGCTCCATGATATCGGTCTGTTGGTAATGAACCAGCCGGTTATCCGGATAAAATGCAACAGAGCAGGTCAGGTCGATATTATCCATATCCCGGATGACGCCGATGTCACCGTTAAAAACACCCAGATCATAATTGTTCCGCCGGTGTATGACCCGGTCTCCGATTCTGAAAATCCTTTCTCCGACCTTTAATTGTTTTTTGCCCTCAATAAAGGGGTTTGAGGCTTCCTGGATGACTTTATTCAGGCTGACCGTCCCCATGCTTCCCCGTGTCATGGGAGAAAGAATCTGTATTTCACAATTGCCGTAATATTTGGGAATCCATTCCTGATAAAGCTGCTTGACGACATCCAGGGCGGACAGGCCATAATGAAGGGACGACCAGGGATGAACTTTTTTTAAGACGGCAAGCAACTCTTCAGCTCTGGTTTCAGCCTCACACACCTTTTGTAAATTCACATGCTCGAACTTTTTCGGAATAACGATTTCCGTCTCATAAGGAATCACCGGTTCCTGGACCCGGAATTCAAAAAAGTCTGCTTCATCCGGATCATCGGACAAATTGTTTTCCAGCCCGGGAAGGGTTAATTCATAAAATCGTTTCACCCTTGAAATAAAGCTGATCTGATCTTTACCGGCCTCGTCTGCATCCAGAAACAGGCAATCAATTTTGTCCTGCCAGACCTCAGGATGTTTAAACGGGGATTGTATCCAGGGAATCTCGCCTTTGTTGATCTGGTGGGCGTATTGAATGATCAAGGATTCCCGGGCCTGGCGAAATATCTGTGTCAACTCAAAGCAGGGAACGGTCCGGGATGCAATGATATCC